>JBQCFH010000353.1:0-3851 GCA_051959385.1 Rhizobiaceae bacterium
CGCAACGCCGGCGGCGTCGACGAGATCTATCTGCAGGCCGGGCGCTACCAATTGGTCGTTGCCGGCGAAACCGTGCCGGCCACGCTCCATCTGGCGCCGCTCTACGATCCGGGGAACGCGCGCGTCAGGAGCTGAGCCTGACGGCCGGACCGATCATTTCGCGGGACTACAGCGCGGCTTCGCCCGACAGATCGCGACGCGCCTTTTCCAGTTCCTCGGCGTAACGGCGCAGCAGGTGACCCTCGGTGAGGAGGCCGACGACCGTGCGGTCGTATTTGTCGTCGACCACGGCAAGCTCCTCGCTGCCGGACGCCGTGAAGGCCTGCGCGGCAATCTTGACGTTCATGGAAGGCAACAGGACCGTTTCCTTGAACTTCGCCAGTTCGGCGACGGGCGCGCCCTTTTCCGCACCGGCGTCCGCCTGGTCGGCATGGAGTTCCGGCACGATCAATATGCCGGCATAGTGCTGGTCGGCGTCGACGGCGACCACGCGCTGCGCCGAGCCGAGCGGAAAGAGCTTGCGGAATTCCCTGATCGGCGTGTTTGCGTCGACGGTGCGCACGTCGGCGCGCATCATGGAACCGACGGTGAGCGACCGCATCCAGCCGACATCATGCGCGCTGCGGATCGTCTCGCCGCGCAGATGCAGCCGCCACGTCGAGAAGGAATAGCCGAAGCCCTCGCGCACCACCATCGCCGATAGAATCGAGCCGGCCAGCACGACGGCCGTCAGCGTCAGGTCGCCGCTCGATTCGAGCGCGAGGAAGGTCATGGTCAGCGGCCCGCCGACGACGCCGACGGCAAGCGACGTCATGCCGACCACCGCGGCCAGACCCGGATCGATCCCCGTCTGCGGCGACACCACGGCCATCGCCGCGGCAAACAGCTTGCCGAGCAGCAGGCCGAGAAAGAGCGAGGCGAAGAACAGGCCGCCGCGAAAGCCGGAGCCGAGCGAAATGGCCGAGGCGGCGAGCTTCATGATGAAGACGCCCGCGACGACCTTCAGCCCGTAATTCATCGCCATCTGCAGCTCGAAGGCGCCGTGGCCGGACGAGAGCACCTGCGGCGTGCCGAGCGCCAGGAGACCGACCAGGCAGCCGCCGATCGCCGGCCTCAGCGTAGCATCGATCGAAAGACTGGAGAAGGCGCGCTCCACCAACGTGACGAAGAGCATGATGGCGATCGACACCGCGCCGCCGAGCAGCCCGAGAAGCAGGTAGGGCAGGTACTGGTTCGGCGTCATGTGCGGCACCGAGTCCAGATGGACGGGGAATTGCGAGGCCTTCAGCAGCCCGGCCGTGACGGAGCCCATCAGCGCCGCAGCCAGCACCGGCGCGACATTGACGATCGTATAGACGCCGATGATGAGCTCGAAGCCGTAGAACGCGCCCGTCAGCGGCGCGTCGAAGGCGGCGGCGATGGCCGCGGCGGCTCCGCATCCCACCAGCATGCGCACGTCGTTGCGGCGCAGGCCGAGGCTGCGGCCGATGCGCGAGGCCACGCCCGATCCCATCTGGGCATATCCCGCTTCCAGGCCGACCGAAGCGCCGAAGCCGCTGGAGACGATGGTCTGGAAGGCAATGATGAAACTGTCGGTCAGCGACAGGCGTCCGCCGTGCAGCGCATTGGCCTCGATCGGGTCGACCGGCGTGCGGTATTTGCGATAGCGCAGCCAGGCTATGCTTATCCCCATGATCACGCCGCCGGCAAGCGGCACCAGCGCACGGCTGGGCTCGAAAAGCGCGAACATGCTGGAAAGCCGCGCGCCCTTCGGCAGGCCGAACAGATACCAGTGCATCTGCTGCACGATCCAGCTCATGGCCGCGACCAGCCCGCCGGAGATGATCCCGACCGCGCAGGCGAGAAGCACGATGAAAAGCCCCGGCGCCTTGAACGACCCGACAATGTGCTTCAGACCGGCAAGCAGTCGCGGCCGGGTTGCTGAACGAAGGCTTTCAATCGCCACGGAAAATGTCCTGATCGTGCCGGTCGGTCGCGGCGCATGGGCGCGCTCACCCGGTTTGTCGAATGCCCGCTTTCGCCGGCATTCGGCTTCTGCTTCAGGGTAATAGCGGCATTTTGTTGACGCTTTTTTACGCCGGCGGCTTGGAGGGCCGTGCTATTCCGCGTCAGGCTGGCGGTCGGGCATGGCGCGTTGGAAGGCGTCGAGCGACTGCGCCGCCTCGAACACGCGCATCGTCGTCGGATAGGCCGAGAGGTCGAAAGCGAAGCGCCTGGCGTTGAAGGGCTGCGGCACGAGGCAGATGTCGGCCAATGTCGGCGCATCGCCATGGCAGAAGCGGCCGGTCTCGTTTTCCGCATCGAGCCGCGCCTCGAAGGCATCGAAGCAGTCCTTCAGCCAGCGGTGATACCAAACCTTGCGCGCGCCTTCGTCGAGACCGAGTTCGGTTTCGAGATATTTGAGGACGCGCAGATTGTTAAGCGGATGCGTGTCGGCGGCGACGATCGCCGACAGCGAACGGACCCTTGCGCGTTCAGCCGGAGTAGCGGGCAGCACGCGCGGCGTTTCCGGATAGGCTTCCTCCAGATATTCGATGATGGCAAGCGACTGGGTGACGACGACATTGCCGTCGGCCAAGGCCGGCACGAAGCCCTGCGGATTGACGCGCAGATAGTCGGCGGCGCGCTGCTCGCCCTTTCTCAGATGATGCGATCGCTGGCTGTAGGGCAGCCCCTTGAGGTTCAGCGCGATCCGGACGCGATGCGAGGCGCTCGAGCGGAAATAGTCGTGCAGCAGGAGCGCCATGGTCCCTCCTATTCGGCCGGGCCGATCGCGAGTTTCACGGGCTCCAGCCCGTCGATCATGCCTTCCAGCACGTCGCCCGCAACGACCGGGCCGACGCCGGCCGGCGTGCCGGTGAAGATCAGGTCCCCCGGGACCAGATGATAGTAGCGCGACAGATGCGAGATCAGCTCGTCCACCTTCCAGACGAGATCGTCGAGATGGGCGTCCTGGCGGATTTCGCCATTCACCTTGAGCATGATGCGCCGACCCTCGAGCGAGGGCACGGAAGACGCCTTGGTGATCGGCCCGAGCACCGCCCCGTTCTCGAAGGCCTTGCCGAAGTCCCAGGGACGGCGCTTGTCCTTGCCTTCCTGCTGCAGGTCGCGGCGCGTCATGTCGAGCCCGCAGGCGTAGCCGAAGACCGTTGCCGGAGCCTCTGCCGCGCCGATGCGAAAGGCCGGGGCGCCGATCGCGACCACCAGCTCCATCTCGTGATGCAGGTCGCGCGTACCGGGAGCATAGGGAACCGTCGCGCCGCTATGCGCCATGCCGATCGTCGGCTTGAGGAAGTAGAAAGGCGCCTCGCGGTCCACCTCGTTGCCCATCTCCTTCGCGTGCTCGACATAGTTGCGGCCGACGCAGAAAATGCGCGCGACCGGGAAGAGCCCCCGCTCGCCGACCACATTCAATGCGACCCGCGGCTGCGGGGGAAAGAGATATTCGCTGGCCATGGAATTGTCCTGTTTCGGGTCGGCGTCTTTTCACAGGCGGCGTGTTCGGCGTCAATCGCGACCTGCGCCGGCGGGCCCGGATTCGGATCCCCTTGCCGGCAGCACGATCTGCGTCTGGGTCACGATCGCCGCCACCTTGCCATCCGCGCGGCTCACGGTCGTCTGCCACACCATCGTGGTGCGGCCGCGATGCAGCGGGACGCAGACCGCGTACGCCTTTTCGCCGATCGGAACCGGGCGAAGGAAATTGGTCTTGCTCTCAAGCGTCGTGGTGGTGAAGTCCTTCGCCAGGTTGAGCGTCGTCGCCAGCCCGCCGAGATTGTCCGCCATCGCCATGATGGCGCCGCCATGCATGACGCCGGCCCGGTTGCCCA
>JBQCFH010000354.1:0-2516 GCA_051959385.1 Rhizobiaceae bacterium
GCCCGCGCGTTCCGCGACGAGCTTGCCTACATGCTCGCCACCCAGCGCGTGGCGCCGAATTCGCCGCAATGGTTCAACACCGGCCTCCACTGGGCCTACGGCATCGACGGGCCGAGCCAGGGCCATTTCTATGTCGATCCCTTCACCGGCAAGCTCACCAAGTCGAAATCCGCCTATGAGCACCCGCAGCCGCATGCCTGCTTCATCCAGTCGGTGAGCGACGACCTCGTCAACGAGGGCGGCATCATGGATCTGTGGGTGCGCGAGGCGCGCCTCTTCAAATATGGCTCCGGCACCGGCTCGAACTTCTCCTATCTGCGCGGCGAAGGCGAGCGGCTTTCGGGCGGCGGCAAGTCGTCGGGCCTGATGAGCTTCCTGAAGATCGGCGACCGCGCGGCCGGCGCCATCAAGTCGGGCGGCACGACCCGCCGCGCCGCCAAGATGGTGGTGGTCGACATCGACCATCCCGATATCGAGCAGTACATCGACTGGAAGGTGAACGAGGAGCAGAAGGTCGCAGCCCTCGTCACCGGCTCCAAGATCGTCAGGAAACATCTCGGCGAGATCATGAAGGCCTGCGTCAACTGCGAAGGCCACAATGGTGACTGCTTCGACCCCTCGATCAACACCGCGCTGAAGCGCGCCATCCGCGCCGCCAAGCGCGATGCCGTGCCGGAGAACTACGTCAAGCGCGTCATCCAGTTCGCCCGGCAGGGCTATACCTCGATCGAATTCAAGACCTACGACACGGACTGGGATTCGGACGCCTACCTCACCGTTTCCGGGCAGAACTCGAACAACTCCGTCTCGGTCAAGGAAGATTTCCTGCGCGCGGTCGAGAATGACGGCGACTGGAAGCTGATCAACCGCATCGACGGCAAGGTGGCGAAGACGCTGAAGGCGCGCGACCTCTGGGAAAAGATCGGCTACGCGGCCTGGGCCTCGGCCGATCCGGGCCTGCACTTCAACACCACCATGAACGACTGGCACACCTCGCCGGCCGCCGGCCCGATCCGCGCGTCGAACCCGTGCTCGGAATACATGTTCCTCGACGACACGGCCTGCAACCTCGCGTCGATCAACCTGCTGCCCTTCCGTGGAATTGGGCAATCGGCAATCGGCAATCGGCAATCGGCATCCCGACTGCCGACTGCCGACCTGCCGAATGCCGCGCTGTTCGACATCGAAAGCTTCGAACATGCCGTTCGGCTGTGGACCATCGTGCTCGAGATTTCCGTCATGATGGCGCAGTTCCCGTCAAAGGAGATCGCGCGGCTTTCCTACGAATACCGCACGCTCGGCCTCGGCTACGCGAATATCGGCGGCCTGCTCATGACCTCCGGCATTCCCTACGATTCGGATGCCGGCCGCGCCATCTGCGCCGCGCTGACCGCGATCATGACCGGCACGGCCTACGCCACCTCGGCCGAGATGGCGGCCGAGCTCGGCGCCTTCCCCGACTATGACCGAAATGCCGAGGCGATGCTGCGCGTCATGCTCAATCACCGCCGCGCGGCCTACGGCGAGAAGGACGGCTACGAGAAGCTGTCGGTCAACCCGGTGCCGCTCGAGGCCGGCCATATCTGGCAGAAGGAGCTCGTCAGCCGAGCCCGCGCCGCATGGGACCGCGCCATCGAGCTCGGCGAGGAGCACGGCTTCCGCAACGCGCAGGCGACTGTCATCGCGCCGACCGGCACGATCGGCCTCGTCATGGACTGCGACACGACGGGCATCGAGCCGGACTTCGCGCTGGTGAAGTTCAAGAAGCTCGCCGGCGGCGGCTATTTCAAGATCATCAACCGCGCCGTGCCCGAAGCGCTGCGCTCGCTCGGCTACGGCGAGGCGCAGATCGCCGAGATCGAGGCCTATGCCGTCGGCCACGGCAACCTCAACCAGGCGCCCGGCATCAATCCCGGTTCGCTCAAGGCGAAAGGCTTCAGCGACGAGAAGATCGCCGCGCTGAACGCGGCGCTCAAAAGCGCCTTCGACATCAAATTCGTCTTCAACAAATGGACGCTCGGCGAGGATTTCTGCAAGGTGGCGCTGGGCTTCACCGACGAGCAGTTGAACGACCTCTCCTTCGAGATGCTTCCTGCCCTCGGCTTCACCAGGAAGGAGATCGAGGCCGCCAACATCCACATCTGCGGGGCGATGACGCTGGAAGGCGCGCCGCATCTGAAGGCCGAGCACCTGCCGGTGTTCGACTGCGCCAGCCCTTGCGGCAAGATCGGCAAGCGCTTCCTCTCCGTCGAGAGCCACATCCGGATGATGGCCGCGGCCCAGCCCTTCATCTCGGGCGCCATTTCCAAGACCATCAACATGCCGAACGAGGCGACGGTCGAGGATTGCAAGTCGGCCTACATGCTCTCGTGGAAGCTGGGGCTGAAGGCGAACGCGCTCTACCGCGACGGCTCGAAGCTGTCGCAGCCGCTCAACGCCTCCCTTCTCTCGGACGACGAGGAGGAGGCGGACGACCTGATCGAGGAACTGGTCGCCGCGCCGAGCGCCGCCCGCGC
>JBQCFH010000355.1:0-13921 GCA_051959385.1 Rhizobiaceae bacterium
GTCGCCGAGAGGACCGTTCTTTCCGGCGATGATCTCGATCAGCAGCTCGCGGCCGATCTTGCGGGACGCCTGGAAGAGCGCGAGCAGCTTTTGCTGCTGCTCCTCCTTCAGCGCCGGCGGGTCGTCCGGATGATAGAGGCACAGGCACTTGATCGTATGCGTGACCGGCCAGTCGACAAGCTGCGAGCCGATATCCTGCCCGAGTTCGAAACGGAGCGGCCGCAAGCCCGGCTGCTCTACCGGCCGGCCGATCCAGTCGAATTCGTGCTTCGCCGCCTCGAAAAAAGCCTCACGGCCGTATTTCTCGTCGATCAGCATCCCGTAGCCGTGACGGCCCTGCGCCACCGTGGCGGCAGCCTTCACGGCCAGCACCTTGAAGGCGGAGATACGCTCGGCATCGGCTCCGAGCCGCGCGGCCATCTCCTCGAACTGCGAGCGGTGGTCGCAGGCGAGCGCCATCAGGAGCGGGATGTCGGCGCGCCTCGTCGTCGCCCAGTGGACGTGGTTGATCGCCTCGTCCTTGCGCAGCGCGTGCTCCTTCGAGCCGTGCTTGAGGAAATATTGCAGCTCCTCGAAAGTCGGGATCTCCGGCGAGCAGAGCAGCCGTGATACCGCGAACGCGCCGCAGGCATTGGCCCAGGTCGCCGCCGTCCCGAAGCTTTCGCCGCCCAGCCAGCCGCGCAGAAAGCCCGACATGAAGGCGTCGCCTGCGCCGAGCACGTTGTAGACCTCGATCGGGAACCCCTGCCCGACGATGCCGTCCTCCAGGTCGTCGGAGATCGCGCCGTCATAGACGATGCAGCCCATGGGCCCGCGCTTCAGCACGATGACGGCGTCGGAGAGCGCGCGGATGGTCTTGAGCGCGTTGAGGAGATCGTCCTCGCCCGACGCGATCAGCACCTCCTCCTCCGTGCCGACGATCAGGTCGCAATCCGGCAATATCCCCTTCAGGTGGTCGGAAACCCGCTCAGACTTCACATAGCGCTGATCGCCGGCCGCGTGACCTGCAAGCCCCCACAAATTGGGCCGGTAGTCGATGTCGAAGACAACCTTGCCGCCCTGCCGGCGCATGAGGCGGATCGCCTTTTTCTGCGCAGCGTCCGTGTTCGGGCGGGAGAAATGCGTGCCGGTGACGACGACCGCGCCCGCCCTCGAGAAGAACGCCTCGTCTATGTCGTCCTCGCAGAGCGCCATGTCGGCGCAATTCTCGCGATAGAAGAGGAGCGGGAACGATTTGTCGTTCTCGACCGAGAGGATCGCAAGCGCGGTGAGCCTCGCCGGATCGTCAACGATTCCAGCCGTTTCCACGCCTTCCCTCACCATCTGCTCGCGGATAAAGCGGCCGAACTGCTCCGAACCGACCCGCGTGACCAACGCCGATTTCAGCCCGAGCCGCGCCGTGCCGATGGCGATGTTGGCGGGGCAGCCGCCGACCGACTTGGCGAAACTTGCCACGTCTTCGAGACGCGACCCGATCTGCTGGCCGTAGAGATCGACCGAGGCACGGCCGATGGTGATCACGTCGAGCTTCCCCTGCCCTTCCCGGGCTTCCGCTTTTGCCATAAGTCCTCCGGGGATATTCGCTTTGCAAACGTGTGCAACAGCCGCGCACCGGCGTCAACATGAAACAGAAATTCCACGTTCAAGTCAATGTGGAATGTTTATTCTTTCCGGAGACCCGCGTCGGCGCGGCGCTCGGCGACGCTGACGGTGAGCGCCATGGCAAGGGCCATGGTCGCGGAAAGCGAGCGGAAGCCGGCGAAATCCGCCTCCGCGACCTCGAACCATTCCGTCGCGCAGCCGGCAAGCGGCGAAAACGCGCTGTCGGTGATGGCGACGACCGGCACGCCCCGCGCCGCAAGCGCCCGCGCGTGGTCCGCGGTTTCCGAGGCATAGGGCGAGAAACTGATGGCGACCGCCGCGTCGCCCTCCCCCGCCAATGCCAGCGTCTCGGCATCGATGCCGACCGGCGAGCCGATCAGCGTGCAGGGGATGCCGAGCTTCCCGAAGGCATAGGCCATGTAGGTGGAGATCGGGTAGGAGCGGCGGCGCGCGATCAGATGGATCGTGCGCGCCCCCGCCAGGATCGCGACGGCGCGCTCCAGCTTTGGAGCGTCGAGCCCATGCGAAAGCCGGTCGAGCGAGCGGCGCGCCGCGTCGAGAAACCCGTCCAGGATCGCGCCTTCGTGCGAACCGGCGCCGGCGCCGGCGCGCAACGCCGTGAGGCGCTCCTCGTAGCTGCTCGTCCGCTCCTTCAGCCGGTCGCGGAAGATGCGTTGCAGGTCGGAAAAGCCTTCGAAGCCGAAATGCTGCGCAAACCGCACCAGCGTCGAGGGCTGCACGTCGGCGGCGGCGGCGATGCTGGCCGCCGTGCCGAAGGCGATCTCGTCCGGAGTGTCGAGCGTATGCGCGGCCACCTGCGCCAACCGCTTCGGCAAGGACTGCCGGCGCGTGATGATCATGGCGCGCAGCGATTCGAAATCGCGCGGAGGCGCCGGCGATAGAGCCTCGTTCATCGGCATTTTCCCTTTCGATCGCGTGAGGCTACATCAAATGGAATAAATATTCCATCAATCGACGATCTGGATTATCTATGGCCCCAAACGGGGTGGTGCGGCAGCTCGAATCGTGGACCAGAACACGGTTCGCGTTCGGGGGCGATCCATGAAACGGATTTGAATTCAGGTGTTTACACGCCGCGCCGTGATTTTCGACGCGCGGTTTGGTTCACAGGCATCGAGTTAGGGGGACAGGCATGGATCGCATCGGGGTTGGACTGATCGGCACCGGCTACATGGGCAAATGCCACGCGCTTGCCTGGAACGCGGTCAAGCCGGTGTTCGGCGACGTGCCGGCGCCGCGGCTGGTACATCTTGCCGAGGCCAACCTGCCGCTCGCCGAGAAACGTGCGGCCGAACTCGGCTTCGAGAAATCGACCGGAAACTGGCGCGACCTGGTCGACGACCCCGAAATCGACGTGATCTCGATCACCACGCCCAATAAGTTCCATGCGCCGATGGCGATCGCGGCTCTGGAGGCGGGAAAACATGTCTGGTGCGAGAAGCCGATGGCGCCGAGCCTCGCCGAGGCCGAGGCGATGGCGGCGGCGGCGAGGACGTCCGGCCGCGTCGCGATGCTCGGCTACAACTACATCCAGAACCCGATGGTCCGCCACATAGGCAAGCTCCTGTCGGAAGGCGCGATCGGCGCCGTCAATCACGTCCGCATCGAGATGGACGAGGATTTCATGGCCGACGCCGAAGCGCCGTTCGCGGCGCGCAACGAGGCGGCGAACGGCTACGGCGCGCTCGACGATTTCGCCGTGCATCCGCTCTCCATCCTGCAGGTGCTGTTCGGTAACGTGACGCGCGTGATGTGCGACATGGACAAGCCCTATGCCGATCGCCCGACGGAGGGCGGCGAGCGCCGCGAGGTGGAGAACCACGACGTCGCGAGCGTGCTCTTCCACCTGCCGGAGGGCATTTCAGGCACGCTGATGGTGAACCGCACGGCCTGGGGCCGCAAGGGCCGCATCGCGCTGCAGATATTCGGCTCCAGGGGCTCGATCCTCTACGACCAGGAGCGCATGAACGAGATGCAGCTCTACCAGGCGTCCGGGCGGGGAAGCGAACAGGGCTTCCGCACGATCCTCGCCGGCCCGCAGCACCCGCCCTACGATCGCTTCATCCCCGCCCCCGGCCACGGGCTCGGCTTCAACGAGCTGAAGATCGTCGAATGCCGGCAGCTGATCGGCCGCATCCTGGGCGAGGACACGCTCGGCGTCGGCTTCGAGGAAGGGCTCGACATCGAGCGCGCCGTGCATGCCATGGCCCGTTCCTTCCAGCGCGGCCGGTGGGAAGTGGTGGTGTGAGGGAAAGAGGCTTGTTGACCTCGAATCAGTGCGTGCAACTTCAGTCGCATCTCGCTCCAGCCGAGCTCTACTCCCCCTCACCCGCCCTCCGCTTCGCTCGGGCGACCTCTCCCCGTTGGGGAGAGGAGGTGGCCGGCGCCGGCGCCTTCCTCTTCTCCCCAACGGGGAGAAGGTGGCCGCGTAGCGGCCGGATGAGGGGGCAATCTCGTCGGGGCGGATGACAGGGAGGTACCTGCCGCGCCTTCTTGACCGCTAGTCCGACGTCCCCACCACGTTCTGGTCGTAGTCGATCAGCGACCCGGTGATGACGCCGGAATGCGGGCTCAAGAGATAGCAGACGAGATCCGCAAGCTGGTCCGGCTTCACGAGTTGCCCCATCGGCGCGGCCGCCTCCGCCTTGGCCAGCCAGTCATCAGAAGCGCCGTGCCACTTCTTCTGCACCTCGTCCTCGCCCGGCGTATCCATCCAGCCCGGCAGCACGGCGTTGCAGCGGATGCGCTTCGACCGGAAGCCATAGGCGACGTTCTTCGTCAGCGTCGCCAGCGCCCCCTTGGAAGACGAGTAAGGCGCGAGAAAGGGCTGGCCGCCATGGCCGGACATCGACAATACGTTGACGATCGAGCCCGGCTCGCCGGCATCGGTGAGCGCCTTGACCACTCCCTGCATCAGGAAGAACGGCCCGCGCACATTGATGGCAAAAAGCCGGTCGAACACTTCCGGACTGGTGTCGAGCAGCGACCCGCGCTCCGACGATCCCGCCGCGTTGGCGAGCGCGTTGATCGTGCCGAAGGCGGACAGCGAGACGTCGATCACGCGCCGGCAGCCCTCGACCTTGCCGAGATCGGCGGAGACGAAGCGGACATCCGCGCCTGACGCGGACAATTCGGCGACGGCCTTGCGGCCCTTCTCCTCCGAACGTCCGACCAGCACCAGCTTTCGGCAACCCTCCGCGACGAGGCGGCGGGCGATTGCAAAGCCGATCCCCTGCGCGCCGCCCGTGACAATAGCCCGCGCGCTCTCGTTGCGGCGGGCGAAATCCGCGGCGCTCAAATCCCGAACTCCGACATCTTCACCGTGCGGCCCTCCTTGGCCGAGCGCAGCGCCGCTTCAGCCATGGCAAGCGCGATCAGCCCATCCTCGCCGGTCGGCGCCGGCTTGCGGCCCTTCTCGACCGCCTCGACGAAGGTCGCGATCTCGTTGGCGTAGGCCTCGGTATAGCGGGTCATGAAGAAGTCGTGCAGCGGCGGCCGCGTGTAGCCGGCGCCGGTCGCGATCTCGATCGAGACCGGCCGCTGGTTCTCCGCCGCCGCCATGCCCTTCGAGCCGTGCACCTCGATGCGCTGATCGTAGCCATAGGTGGCGCGGCGCGAATTGGTGATGGTGCACTGCCGGCCGCTGGCGGTGGTGATGATGACGCTCACCGAATCGTAATCGCCGAGCTTGCCGATCTTCGGGTCGACCAGCACCGAGGCCTGCGCGGTCACCGTTGCCGCCTCCTCGCCGAGCAGGAAGCGCGCCATGTCGAAATCATGGATGGTCATGTCCTTGAAGATGCCGCCGGAGCGCGTGATGTATTCGGCCGGCGGCGGGCCGGGATCGCGCGAGACGATCTGCACCATCTCGACCTTGCCGATCGCGCCGTCATCGATCGCCTTCCTGACTGCCTGGAAGTGCGGGTCAAAGCGGCGGTTGAAGCCGACCATCAGAGTCGCCTTTTCCTGCTTCACGACCGTCAGGCAGGTCTTGACGCGGCCGAGATCGAGGTCGATCGGCTTCTCGCAAAAAATCGCCTTGCCGGCGCGGGCGAACCGCTCGATCAGGTCGGCGTGCGTATCGGTCGGCGTGCAGACGATCACGGCGTCGATGTCGTCCGCCTTTTCGATCGCCTCGATCGTGCACACCTGTGCACCATAGGCCGAGGCAAGGTCCGCCGCCGCCTTCTCGATCGCATCCGCGACCGCCACCAGCCTGGCCGCGGCATTGCCGGCCACCGCCTTCGCGTGAACCTTGCCGATGCGCCCCGCGCCCAGCAGCCCGAATCTCACTGTCATGGAATGTCCTGTCTCTGCTTTAGGAAATTGTCATCCGCTATGGGGCCACAGATTGACTTCTCAGGCGCTGTCACCCCACCCGCCTCGCGGAGCCTGTCCTCGGGCCGGCCAAAGGCCGGACCCGGGGGCTCGGCACCCTCCCCGTCGAGGGGAAGGGAGCCGGCATCTCCGCCCTCCTCCCCCTCGACGGGGGAGGTGGCTCGCCTGTATCGCGGCGCGGAACTTCATGACGGCCGCTGACTTCGGACCGCGATACTGGTGAGCCGGAGGGGGTGATTCATGTGCATGAGAGCCAGTTCTAGAAACGTCCAGTGTCAGCCTATACCGTTCCTCCGAGTTCCTCGGAAAGGTCCTGCAATTCCTTGTCACCAGCCATTTTCGTCTGCAGTTCGTCGAGGCTGATTTCGGTCTTGGTGTAGGTGCCGAGCGTGCGTCCGCGGTTGAGCACCGTGAACCGGTCGCCGACCGCATAGGCGTGGCGGACGTTGTGCGTGATGAAGATCACGCCGAGCCCTTTCGCCCTCACCTGGCGGATGAATTTCAGCACCATCGAGGTCTGCGCCACGCCGAGCGCCGAGGTCGGCTCGTCGAGGATCAGCACCTTGGCGCCGAAATAGACGGCGCGCGCGATCGCCACGCATTGCCGCTCGCCGCCCGACAGCGTGCCGACGGCCTGTTCCGGATCGCGCACGTCGATGCCGATCCGGCGCATCTCCTGGCGCGCCACCCGGTTGGCGAAATCCATATCCATGAAGGACAGCGGCCCGACCTTCTTCACCGGCTCGCGCCCCATGAAGAAGTTCCGGCTGATGGACAGAAGCGGAATCATGGCCAGATCCTGGAAGACCGTGGCGATGCCGGCGTCCAGCGCCTCGCGCGGGCTGGAGAACGCCACCGGCTTTCCGTCCACGACGAAATCGCCGCCGGTCGGACGGTGCACGCCGGACAGGGTCTTGATCAGCGTCGACTTGCCGGCGCCGTTGTCGCCGAGCAGGCAGTGCACCTCCCCTGCCTTGACGGTCAGCGATACGCCGGCGAGCGCCACCACCGGGCCGAAATGCTTGACGAGCTCATGCACCTCGATCAGCGGACGGCCCCAGCCTTCGGGCCGGGCTTCGCCGCGGGCGGATATGGCTTCGGCTACAGCGCTCATCAGCGTTCTCCCGTCACGCGCCGGCGGATCGAACTGTTGAACAGGACCGCGATCAAAAGCATCGCGCCGAGGAAGACCTGGAACCAGTCGCTCGGCGCGCCGGTGAAGAGGATGCCCATCTGCACGACGCCGAAAATCAGCGCGCCGAGGCAGGCGCCGATTACCGAGCCGTAGCCGCCGGTCAAAAGGCAACCGCCGATGACCGCCGCGATGATCGCCTCGAACTCCTTCAGCAGGCCGCGGTCGGAGGCGGCCGAGCCGAACTCGAACACCTGGCAGGCGGCAAAGACCGTCGCGCAGAAGGCGGTCACCATGAACAGCGATATCTTGATGGCGCTGACCGGCACGCCGACATTGCGCGCCGCGTTGGCGTCCCCTCCGGACGCGAAAATCCAGTTTCCGACACGCGTCTTCATCAAGACGATGTGTCCGATCACCGCGATCACGACAGCCCAGACCAGCAGCATCGGGACGCCCGCAACGGCGGGCGCGCCGTTCGGCAGCCTGTTGATAACGCCGTTGTCGGCCAGCCACTGGAACAGGCCTGGAAACAGCTTGGCGGAAAACAGCGAGGCGACGAAGCTCTTGTCGGAATATTCCTTCAGCCCGCTGACGATGGTGCGGTTGGTAAAGATGATGGAGAGCGCGATGGTGAGCCCCCGCAATATGTAGAGCGAGGCAAGCGTGACGATGAAGGAGGGAAGGCGCGTGCGCACGATGATATAGCCGTTCAGCGCGCCGATCGCCATCGCCACGACGAAGGCGAGGATCACGCTCAGCCCGATCGGCACGTGGAAATAGATCGTGGGGATGGCGATCATCATTCCGGTGAAGCCGATCATCGAGCCGACGGAGAGATCGAACTCGCCGCCGATCATCAGGAGCGCCGCGCCCGTGCCGATGATCATCAGCTGCGCCGTCACGGTCAGCCAGTTCAGCACGCCGTCGGCGGCGAACATGCCGGTCCCGCCCGCCGTGAATGCGAAGAAGACGAACACCAGGACGGCCCCGGCGAAGGCGCCGAGATCGGGCCGCGACATCGCGCGGCGGAACCATGACTGGCGGCTCAGCCGCTCGTCGACCACATCAACGATGGGCGTTGCCTCGACTTGCGAATTCGATTGCTCGACCATCTTGCGCCTCGTGCGCTGTGACGGGTAGCGCCGGAGCAACGCTCTGGCGCCGCGCCTGCAGTGGAAGGAAGCCGGGCGGACCGACCGATCCGCCCGGCCGATGCCTCAGCGGTACTCGCCCGCCAGCTTCTCGACGAGCGCGATATTGTCCTTCGTGACGAAGCCCGGGCCGGTATTGACGTTGTTCGACGGAATGACGCCGTACCGGACATACTGCGTAAGGAAGACGATCGGCAGATAGCCCTGGAGGTAGGGCTGCTGATCGATGGCGGCATTCATGATGCCTTCCTTGATCGCCTTGGAGATGTCTCCGTCGAGGTCAAACGAGATGATGCTCTTGAACTTCGAGGCGGATCCGGTGTCGCGCAGGTATTTGATCAGCGGATCGGCGGCATTCGGGCCAAGCGCCAGGATTCCGTCGGTGTCCGGATGGGAAGCGAGGAAGGCCTTGACCTTGTTGTAGACCTCGGTCGGGTCGATGCCGGAATCGAGCATCTGGTCGCCGAGCTTGACGCCAAGCCCGTCGGCATAGCCCTGGCAGCGTTCAACCGAGGCGGCATTGGTGATGTAGTGGTTGATGCAGAGGAAGTGCGTCACCCCCGCAGCCTTGGCGCGCTCGCCCGCGCCCTTGCCGGCATCGTATTCGGGCTGGCCGATATGCATCAGCGCGCCGAGCTTCTTCGACTGCTCGGCCGTGCCGGAATTGACCGTGATCACCGGAATGCCCTTGGCGACCGCGCCCTGGATGGCCGACTGCAGCACGTCGAAATCGGCGATCGTCGTGACGATGCCGTTGGGGTTGGACGCGGTGGCCTGCTGGATGATGCGCGCCATGTCGGCGATATCGCCGGTCGGTGGATTGCGGTACTCGACCTTCACGCCCTCGTCGTGCTCGGCGTTCTTCAGCGCGTTCTTGATGACGTTCCACCACGAATCCGAATCCGGCGCATGGCTGACGAAGACGAAGCGTTCGTTGTCTGCGAACGCGGACGGGATTGCCGCCACCGTCGCGAAGGCAGCGGCCGCGGCGATGAGCACGCCGCGCAAAAGAGCAGATTTCATCGGTAGTCCTCCCTTGGATATGCTCAGGCGCCTCATCTTACCCGCGCCGACCGGCGCGGCAATCGGCATTGTTCTGAGCCGATGCGTAATGGAACTTTTGTACCATTAGCGAAACATCGCAGAATATTAATTCCATTTCCGTCGGGCGCTGTCAAGCTCCGCCACGGGCTCCGCGACGCCATTTGCACTCGCCGGAACGCCGCCTATATTCGCGCGATGACGCCGCTTTCCGTGCTCGACCTTTCCCCTGTTCCGCAAGGCTCCGACGCCGCCCAATCGCTCAGGAACACGCGCGATCTCGCAAGGCATGCCGAGCGGCTCGGCTACCGGCGCTACTGGCTGGCCGAGCACCACAACATGCCGGGCATCGCCAGCGCTGCCACGGCCGTCGTCATCGGCCACGTGGCGGCCGGAACTTCGACCATCCGCGTCGGAGCCGGCGGCATCATGCTGCCCAATCACTCGCCGCTGATGGTGGCCGAGGCCTTCGGCACGCTGGCGTCGCTCTTCCCCGGCCGTATCGATCTCGGCCTCGGCCGCGCGCCGGGCACCGATCCCCTCACCGCCCGTGCATTGCGCCGCAACCTCGATTCCGACGCGAATGCCTTCCCGCAGGATGTCGTCGAACTCATGGGCTATTTCCGGCCCGTGGAGCCGGGCCAGCGGGTGCGGGCGGTGCCCGGCGCCGGCCTCGACGTGCCGATCTGGATCCTCGGCTCCAGCCTTTTCGGCGCGCAGCTCGCCGCCATGCTCGGCCTGCCCTACGCCTTCGCCTCGCATTTCGCGCCTGCCGAGCTGGACAACGCCGTCGCCATCTACCGAGAGCGTTTCCAGCCGTCGGAGCAGCTTCAGAAGCCGCATGTGATGCTTGGCCTCAACGTGTTCGCGGCGGAGACGGACGAGGAGGCGCGCCTGCTCATGACTTCCCAGCAGCAGGCCTTCGTCAATTTGCGCAGCGGCCGCCCCGGCCAGCTTCCGCCGCCGGTGGCGCGCTACTACGAAACGGTGGAGCCCATGGCCAAGGCCATGCTCGACCAGGCGCTTTCCTGCACCGTGGCGGGCTCGCCAGAGGTCGTGCGTCGCGGCATCGAGGCGTTCGCGCGGAGGACCGGCGCCGACGAGATCATGGTCACCGGCCAGATATTCGACCATAAGGCGCGGCTGCGCTCCTTCGAGATTGCCGCGGAAGCGATGCGGGAAGCGGCCAGCGCCGCCTGATCAGGCGCTCTCGGCCAAGCGCCGACGCGGGTCAGATTGCACTCGGCGGATTTTCGAAATGCCATTCGATCAATGAGGGGATGTGCAGCGCGGGGTTGTCCGGCAGGTCCCGGGCATCGCGGACGATCACCGGTCCCTCGATTTCGGGTTCAGCCTCCGCCGCCACGAAGGCGCGGATGCGTTCGGCGACGGCTTCCGCGGGCTCCGGAAGGTAATAGCGGCGGAAGATGACGCTCGCGCCCTCCGACGAGCGCAGATGGAAGATCGGATCCCGCCCGCAGCCGGTAAGGTCGAGCCCCGTCTCCTCGGTCACCTCGCGCACCATGTTGAAGTCGATATCGGCCATGCCCCCGCGGAAATCCTGCGGCTCGAATGACCCCGCGGCGAAATAGGCCCGGCCTGCGTTCACCGTGTGACCGGCCATGCGGATCAGGACAAGCGCGTTATCGCTCGTCACCGGCATGGCGTGGGCGTAGGCATGCTCGGCCGAGCCGAGCGGCCGCGTCTTGCGCCAGAGCATGAACGTGGCGAAGCGGACGGCGTGGCAGGTCCCGTTGAGCGCGCCGCCGGCATAGTCGAGGCTCGAGAGCAGCACGACCTTTCCGTCGAAGAGCGCCGGGTTGCGAGCCGTCTCCTGTTGCCAGTTGGCGTCGATCGCCGGGCCGTTTTCCCGTTCGAACGGATGCTGGCGGGGGTCGAGCCTGACCGCGGCGCGGCGGACCGGAACGATGGCGTCGCGGGGAAGATTGAAGGCCATGGATATTCCCGAATTCAGGCGATCTCAAAGACAACGGTGAGCGGAGGCCGGCAGCTCTCGGCGTATTTGTGCAGTATCGGTGCTATTCGCCCCGCGATTAATCGGACGATCACTGGCTGCACCATTCGCGCCCGCCACGCGTTTGTGATCCCGCTCCAAAGCAACTTTTAGACATGATTCACGTTCAGAATAGAGCGTACCCGTATTCCCGCGCGACACGCAAATTCCCGCGCGCATGGCTGCTCAAGAGCCTTCGATGCAGAGAATAGGGTAGAAGGGCTCACTGAAGGAGACATGTCATGAAACGGCTTATGGCCTTGGCATTGTCGGCGGCAGTGGCCGCCGGAACGCTCGCGGCAACGAGCGACTACGCATCGGCACGTGACTGGCACAGTGGCGGTGGCTGGCAGAATGGCGGCGGATGGCAAGGAGGCGGCATGCGTACCAGCAACTTCCGTACCAGCAGTGTCCGCGTGGGCGGTAGCTGGAACGGAGGCAACTGGAACGGCGGCGGCTGGAACGGCAACTGGCATCACCGGCACCATCACCATTTTGGAACCGGCGCGGCAATCGGCGCCGGCATCATCGGCGGCGCGATCATAGGGAGCGCGCTGGTCGGGCCGTCCTACTACGGATCATACTACGGCTGCGATCCGATGTATGGATGCGACGGGTACTATCCGAGCTACTACAGTCCGTATAGCTACTACCGCCCCTACTATGGCCCGCGCGTGATCTATCGGAGCCGTCCCGTCTACCGGACGTCCATACGCCTGAGCCAGGCGCATATCCGCTGGTGCTACAATCGCTACCGTTCCTATAGGGCCTACGACAACACGTACCAGCCCTATGACGGTCCGCGGCAGCAGTGCTACTCGCCCTACGACTGAGCGAAAGATGACCGGACCGCCCGCCCAGACGGTCCGGCCTGCCCCCGCCTAGCGAAGGTTCAAATCTCGGGCGAAGGAGATGCCGACCGAGTCCGGCGTCCTCCAGCGGACCCGCGCCTCGCGTAATCTCTCGCCGCCTGCGATCTTCAATTCGAAGGCGGCCGGAACCCCGGTCGTTTCGCCGAATGACAGCCTTGCTCCGTTTTCGGACAGGTTGCGAACGACGCATTCAAGCGCGCCGTAGCCCTTGTTGAAGCGGATAGTCGCGCCTTTGAGCACGCGCTGCCGCAATTGCGACCTCCGCTCGGCGCCCGTCTCGGGAGCAGCCGTCGCGGTTTCTTCGATCTTGGCCATGGCACAGCACTCCTGTTTCGGAAGGTGCGATGCGATTTTCGTGCCAGGATGGGTGTTCCGGATCGGAACACCATCGGCCGCGCTCAGCCTTGCTCCGCCTCAGCCTCGAAGCGCGAGGTCTCGATCAGCCGCACGTCCGACTCCTCGCAGGTGCGGCGGATCGCCGGGATGTCGCAGCGGTCGGTGATGAAGGTATTCACCTGCGAAAGATGGCCGATGCGCACCGGGGCGGTGCGCTCGAATTTGGTGGAATCCGACACGAGGATGACGTGGCGGGCATTGGCGATGATCGCCTGCGCCACCTTGACCTCGCGGAAGTCGAAATCGAGCAGCGCTCCGTCATGGTCGATGGCCGAGGTGCCGATGACCGCATAATCGACCTTGAACTGCTTGATGAAGTCCACCGCCGCCTCGCCGACGATGCCCCCGTCCGAGCCGCGCACCACGCCACCGGCGATCACCACCTCGATCGAGGGATAGATGCGCATCCGGTTGGCGACGTTGATGTTGTTGGTGATGACCATCAGGCCGCCATGGTCGAGAAGCGCCTTCCCGACAGCCTCGGTCGTGGTGCCGATATTGATGAAAAGCGATGAATTGTCCGGGATGAGACGCGCTGCCGCCCGTCCGATCGCCTCCTTTTCCTCCGACGCGATCTTGCGCCGCGCCTCGTATTCCATGTTCTCGATGCCGGTGGGGAAGAGCGCGCCCCCATGAATGCGCGTCAACAGATGCTGCTCGCAAAGCTCGTTCAGATCCTTGCGGATCGTCTGGGGCGTGACGCCGAAATGCGACGCCAGCGTCTCGACCAGCACCCGGCCATGCTCCTTTGCCATCTGCAGGATTTCGGAGTGTCGGGACGGCAGAAACATGAGCGCTTCCCCTGCTTTCGTTTTTCCACCTTCATACGGCAAAACGAAAGCTGGCGAAAGCAGCCCTTACAAGGACAAGTCTAAAGCCCTTCGCGGGCCTTCATGTCTTTGTGGGTCTTCATGTCCTTGTGGGCCTTCAGGATGCGCTGTTTGAGCACGTTCGATGCCTTGAAGGTCATGACCTTGCGCGGAAGGATCGGCACTTCCTGCCCGGTCTTCGGGTTGCGGCCCACCCGCTCGTTTTTGCCGCGCACCTGGAAGGTCGCGAAGGAGGACAGCTTGACGGTCTCACAACGCACGATCGCGTCGCAAATCTCGTCGATCACCATTTCGACAAGCTGTGCGGATTCGGTTCGCGACAGACCGACCTTGCGATAGACGGCCTCGGCGAGGTCGGCCCGCGTCAATGTCTTTGCCCCCATCCGACCACCTAACCGTGCTGAACATGAATGCCGCAAAAGAAGAGGGGACGTTAAGAAATCGAACCCGGAAGGTCAAGGACTTAGGAGGCGCCGATAATCCATGGTCGCGCAAGGCGGCCCGAGCCGTGCCCGCGCAGT
>JBQCFH010000356.1:0-2747 GCA_051959385.1 Rhizobiaceae bacterium
AACCAGACACACTCTTTCCCTACACGACGCTCTTCCGATCTAAGCGACCTGCCGACTCCCGCCTTCATCGCTGACGCGGCGACGCGCGCGTTGCAGGGCGGCGAGACCTTCTACACCTGGCAACGCGGCCTACCGGATTTACGCGAGGCGCTGGCGCGCTACTACACGCGCCATTTCGGCCGGACCTTCTCGTCGCAGGAGTTCCTGGTCACCGGCGGCGGCATGCAGGCGATCCAGCTTGCGCTGCAGGCCACCGCCGGCGCCGGCGACGAGGTGATCTATCTCGCTCCGGCATGGCCGAACTTTCCGGGCGCCGCCGGCGTGGCGGGCGCCCAAACCGTCCCGGTCCGGCTCGACTTCGGCGATAATGGCTGGTCCTGCGAAGTCGGCCGTATCGAAAAGGCCGTGACGCCGAGGACGCGCGCGATCTTCCTGAACAGCCCGGCCAACCCGACCGGCTGGACCGCCGACCGCGAGACGCTCCAGGCCGTGCTCGATCTGGCGCGCCGCCACGGCGTCTGGATCATCGCTGACGAGATCTATGCGCTGTTCCACTATGGCGGCGGGCGGGCGGCGTCGTTCCTCGATATCATGGAGCCGGACGACCGCATCCTATTCGTCAATACCTTCTCCAAGAACTGGGCGATGACCGGCTGGCGCATCGGCTGGCTGAAGGTGCATCCGGCGCTCCAGCAGACCTTCGAGAATTTGATCCAGTATTCGACGTCCGGCGTGGCGCAGTTCATGCAGCGGGGCGCGATCGCGGCGCTCGACGAGGGCGACGGTTTTCTCTTCGAGCAGGTCGGGCGGGCGCGAAAGGCGCGCGACCTCGCCTGCGGCATCCTCGCGGAAACCGGCCGCACGCGCTTCGCTGTGCCTCAGGGCGCGTTCTATCTGTTCTTCGGCGTCGAGGGCGTGAAGGATTCGCTCGACGCGGCCTTCCGCATCCTCGAAGAAACCAAGGTAGGGCTGGCGCCGGGCATCGCGTTCGGCGGCGAGGGTTTCTTCCGGCTCTGCTTCAACCGCCGGCTCGACCAGATCGAGGAAGCGGCCGGCCGACTGGCCGAGTGGATCGGGAAGCGGTAAGAACTATCCGCCGGCCTTGTTGACGACCAGCGGCACGATGCGTTCGGAGGAGGCGGGGGCTTCCCGCGTCGCCGGCGCGAAGGAGATGCCGAGCGCCTGCCAGGTCTCCAGCAGCGCGTCCTTCAGTCCGTCGATCAGCTCGTCCGAATGGACCGGGGTCGGCGTGCTGGGGAGTCGTGCGGGGCCGCGCGCCACGGTCGGGTAATTGATCGGCTGGATGTAGATGCCGTGGCGGATGAGCAGGCGGTCGCTTGCCTTCTTGCAGAGTTCCGGATTGCCGACCAGCACCGGCACGATATGCGTCTCAGACGGCATGACCGGCAGGCCGGCGGCCGACAGCACCTCCTTGGCGCGGCGCGCCTGCCGCTGCTGCGCCTCGCGCTCGCCTTGCGACACCTTCAGGTGCCGGATCGAGGCGGTGGCGGCGGCGGCGATGGCCGGCGGCAGCGCCGTGGTGAAGATGAAGCCCGGCGCGTAGGAGCGTACGGCGTCGATCACGGCGCGCCGGCCGGAAATATAGCCGCCGAGCGTCCCGAACGCCTTGGCGAGCGTCCCCTCGATGATGTCGATGCGATGCGCCAGCCCCTCGCGGTCGGTGATGCCGCCGCCGCGCTGCCCGTACATGCCGACCGCATGGACCTCGTCGATATAGGTCATGGCGTTGTACTTCTCGGCGAGGTCGGCGATTTGCGCGATGGGGGATATGTCGCCGTCCATCGAATAGACCGACTCGAAGACGATCAGCTTGGCGCGCTCGTGCCCCGCCGCCGCGAGCAGGCTCTCCAGATGCGCAAGGTCGTTGTGGCGGAAGATCTTCTTTTCCGCGCCCGAGCGGCGCACGCCTTCGATCATCGAGGCGTGGTTGAGCTCGTCGGAAAGGATCAGGCAGTTCGGCAACAGGCGGGCAACGGTCGAGATCGCCGCCTCGTTGGAGACGAAGCCGGAGGTGAAGACGAGCGCCGCCTCCTTGCCGTGCAGGTCGGCGAGCTCCGCCTCGAGCTCCACCAGCGGATGGTTGGTGCCGGAGATGTTGCGCGTGCCGCCGGCGCCCGAGCCCATGCGGCCGGCCGCATTCTGCATCGCAGCGATCACGTCGGCATGCTGGCCCATGCCGAGATAGTCGTTCGAGCACCACACCGTGATTTCGCGCGCCTCGCCGCCGTCGCGCCAGATGGCGCGCGGAAAGCGGCCGACGATGCGTTCGAGATTGGCGAAGACGCGGTAGCGCTTTTCGGCGTGGAGCTGGTCGATCGCCTCTTCGAAGAACCGCTGATAATCCATGATGCCGCTCCTGAAATCGGGCGCAGAATAGTAGCCACCGGCCATGAGGTAAACGTAGCGTGGTCTGTCAAAATGCCACGCCTTTCACCGCGCGGGGAGAGGAGCGCCAACCGGCGATGTCCTGCTCCTCGCCCCAAACGGGGAGAGGATAGGGAGCCCCGGTGAGGCGAAGCCCACCCTCCCCCTTGAGGGGAGGTCGGCGAGCAGCCGGAACGAAGTGAAGGTTGCGAGACGGGGTAGGGTAGTGCGGCCATGCGCTGCCTTCATCACCCCCTCTCCGCCTCGCTTCGCTCGGCACCTCTCCCCCACTTCGTGAGGGGAGAGGATGGGTGCCGAGCGGTGTGGCCAGCGTCCATCCGCCACCCGCGAAGCGGGGGGAG
>JBQCFH010000357.1:0-2869 GCA_051959385.1 Rhizobiaceae bacterium
CTCGGGCGAAAAGCTGGCGTCATGTTCGGTATAGGCGACGCCCTTCTTCTCCAGGAGCCGCTTGGCGGCCATGCAGTAGCCGCACATCATCCTCGTATAGATCGTCACCTCGGCCATCGCCGTTCCAAGCCCCTTGCGCCGGCCCGCTGCCGGCCTAATCCATTGTGCCGTCTATATAGTCTCTGCATCATCGCGCCGAAAGTCCCCCGGCAGGACGCGGGCGAAGGTGAGTACGTCGATAGCGCTCGCGCCGCTGCGCTTCAGCGCACGGGCGACCGCCGATACGGTGGCGCCGGTCGTATAGACATCGTCGACCACGAGCACCCGGCGCCCGCGCACCTTGATGTCGGCTTCCGGCGGCACGCGGAAGGCGCCGCGGACGTTGTCCTCGCGTTCGCGCAGCCCCAGGCCCACCTGCTGGCGCGTTACCTTGACGCGCAGGAGCGCCGTCGGCTCGAACGGCTTGCCGGAACGGCGGGCGAGCGCGCGGGCGAGTTCGGCCGACTGGTTGAAGCGCCGCCACACGAAGCGCCGCCGATGCAGCGGCACCGGCACGACGATGTCGGCGTCGGCCAGAAGCTCGGCCCCGGCGCGCGCCATCCAGCCGGCCATCCAACGCGCGAGATCGGTCCGGTCGTGATATTTCAGCCCCTGCACCATGCGCCGCGCGACGCCGTCGTAGGAGACTGCCGCCCGCGCGCGCTGGAAGAGCGGCGGATTGGCGATCGCCTCGGCGGAAAGGAAGCCCTCGCCCATGTCGTGCGAGAATGGCGTTCCCATCACCTCGCACCAGGGTCTCTCCAGCAAGCGGATTTTCGGCCAGCATTCGCCGCACAGCGTCCCCGGTTCGGTAACGATGCGCCGGCACCCGGCGCAAAGCGGCGGGAACAGCATGCGTATTCCGAGCCCGGCGGCGCTCGCCGCGAGCCCTTTGATATCAGCCCCCTTGATATCCACGACGCGATCCGTAAGTGCAGTCAGCAAGGCAGATGAAGGAATTGAGCCTTTTTCCGGCGCGCGGGCAAGGATGGTGGAGCAGGTATTCGATACGGACCTCCTGGTCGCGCGCAAGAAGCGGGCGCTCGGCGCCGGCGTCCCCGATGCGGACTTCCTCATGCGCCGGGTGGCCGAGGACCTGGCGGAGCGGCTTTCCACGGTAGGGCGCGATTTCGCCGACGCCGCGACCTTCTTCTGCCAGACGTCGGCGGCCGCCGATGTCCTGAGGTCGAGCGGCAAGGTCGCGGATGTCCGCCGCGTCGAGGCCGACGCGGCGCTTCTCGGCGGCGGCGAGGGACTGATCGCCGCGCCGGAGACCATTCCCCTGCCCCGGCAAAGCATCGATCTCGCCGTGACGCTGCTTTCGCTCCATTCCGTCAACGACATTCCCGGCATGCTCATCCAGATCCGCCGCGCGCTGAAGCCCGACGGGCTTTTCCTGGGGGCGCTGGCCGGGTCGGGCACGCTCGCCGAACTCCGCGAATCGCTGCTGTTGGCCGAGACGGAACTCTTCGGTGGCGCCAGCCCCCGCATCGCGCCTTTCGTCGACGTGCGCGATGCCGGCGGCCTTCTGCAGCGCGCGGGCTTCGCGCTGCCGGTCGCCGATACCGAGACGATCCGGGTGCGCTATGCCTCGATGTTCGAACTGATGCGCGACCTGCGCGCCATGGGCGAGACCAGCGTTCTCGCCGCGCGGCCGCGCCGCCCGGTACCGGCACGCTTCTTCACGCGGGCAGCGGAGATCTACGCCGAACGCCATGCAGAGCCGGACGGGCGCATTCCGGCGACGTTTCAGATCGTATGGCTGTCGGGCTGGGCGCCGGACGCCTCCCAGCAGAAGCCGCTGAAGCCCGGCAGCGCCGCGGCGCGGCTGGCCGATGCGCTGGCCTCGGCGGACAAAACTCGTCCGTGACTTCGCTCAGTGATAGCTGAAGGCCTCGACGAGCCTGCTGTTGTTGTCACTGAAGAGAAACTGGATGCCGTTCGACAAGGCCGAGATGCCGACGATTGCGGCCAGCGAAATGACCACGGCGATCAGGCCGTACTCGACGGCTGTTGCCCCACTTTCATCCTTGATGAATCGCCGCAGCATCCTTCGCCTCGTTGTATCCCCGACAGCAGCCACTCTAGTTTCGCCGCGTTAAAAAAAGTTAACGCGACGCGCTTAACCCGTGCTTAACAGGGAAAAGAGGTCCTGCCGCGGGTTCAGCAATCGCCCGTGCGCACGCCGTTGAAATGGATGACGCAGACGGAACCGGGCGTTTCCTGCAGCACGCTGCGGTGCAGCGTATAGATCTTTCTTGCAGGGACCGATCCCGTCGCCATCCGGTCGAGGCTGGGCATCGCGCCAAGCCGCGCAACCCGGGTCTGCCGGTCGAGCACCGGGGCAAGCAGGAGCGCGATGGCGACCGCGGTCGATCCGAACAGGAGGGCGATGCGGATCGCGCCGCTTTGCACGATTTCGAGGAGCGGACCGCGCTCGGCGCGGAATTTTTCCCATTCGCTGTCGTCGAACATCCTTGTCCCGTCCATGCGGCGCGCAACTGCCCGGATGGCGCGCCGATCGTTTAAATTTTCCACATCGGGCTAAAGGATTGATTAACGCTCGGTCAAAGGCGGGCTCTTACAGCAGGTCGATCAGATGCGCGATCAGCGGTTCGTCCGCGGGCGGCATCGGATAGCTGCGCATGTCGCGCGGCCGCACCCATTTCAGCTTCTGCCCCTCGCGCGGCACGGGCGTGCCCCAGAAGCGGCGGCAGACATAGAGCGGCATGAGCAGATGGAAGCTCTCGTAGCAGTGGCTGGCGAAGGTCAGCGGCGCCAGGCAGGCGATCTTCGTCTCGATGCCGAGCTCTTCCTTGAGCTCGCGCAC
>JBQCFH010000358.1:0-6716 GCA_051959385.1 Rhizobiaceae bacterium
TCCGCGGTGCAGAAGCGGACCGGCCGGTAGTCCCAGCGATCGCGCCAGCGCCAGTCGTCATGGTCGCGCCTGCGCCAGTCGTCGCGGTCGCGCCAGTCATGATCCCTGACGACAATACCGAAGCCCGCGCCGTGATCGCCGGCTCCTATGTAAAGCGCGTCCGCCTTCGCAGGCGCGCCCGCCAGAAGGCCCACTCCCAGCAGGGCGCAGACAGAAGACTCCTTGATGATGTTCAACATTTTTTCTCTCCAAGACCTGATCGTAACCAACCTTTTCGCCGAAGCGATGACGGGAGATTGCGCCCACATCCCTGAACGGCGCAGGAATTGGCCGTTCATAAGCGGTTCAGGATGGATCGGCATGCAAGGCGCATGTCAGTGTTCTCCCTACGGCTCCGCGGCAAGCATGAAGTCGAAATAGGCCTCCGCGTCCGGCATGTCGTCTTCGGAAGCGGAAACCCGGCCGCGCATCGACATGCCGGCCTCGTGAACCGTCTCGTCCGAGCCGGAAACCAGCCGATGCCACCAGTAGAGCTCGCGTCCCTCCGCGAGCAGCCGGTAGGCGCAGGTCGCCGGCAGCCAGGTAAGCGTGCGGACGTTTTCCGGCGTCAGGCCGACGCAATCGGGCACGCGCGCCAGCCGGTTCGCATAATCCGTGCAGCGGCATTTTCCGGCGTCGAACAGGCGGCAGGAGACGCTCGTCCAGTATATCTCGCCCGTATCGGCGTCCTCGAGCTTGGCCATGCAGCACTTGCCGCAGCCGTCGCAGAGCTGTTCCCACTCCGCCGGGCTCATCTCTTCGAGCGTTTTGGTTTTCCAGAAAGGAGCGTCGTCCATGGCTCTCGTGGTCCGATCCCGACATTTGCATCGACCTTTGCGCAGCGCTCCCGGGCAAATGCCGGAATCGAAGGACCACTGGCAAGTCGAAGATCGAGTGGGGCTTTGAATTTGACGTTCGAGAACGCCGCCTGACGCAACCCGGGCTCAAATGTCAAATTCGCTCCACTAGGATGTGCGATCTTGCATGGATAAGGTCAAGGCGCTCCGCGAGCGGCCCCGCCATCATATTTCGGCCATCGCGGTGTCGCGCGAACGCCCGCAGATGGCCGGAATTGCATGAAAAAGGGGAACCATCGCCGTTCTGGGGTGTTTGCGGCGCGAGGGACTTTCCACTCAGGAGACGGATTCGATGAAATTCAACTCGAACGCTTTCGCCGGCACCGCGCTCGGCCTGCTGATGGCGGCCACTTCCGCCAACGCGGCGGGCATAGGGGCCTCGGCGGAGCGCGCCACGGTGAAGATGCCGATCATTCTGGCCCAGGCCGACCTCGACAACCCGGACCAGAAACCGAACAAGAAGGAACGGCGCGGCGAGCGCCGGGCCGAGAAGAACAGCCAGGCTGGCGGCGCCGATCAAGGCGGCGCCCAGCAGCCGCAGGAAATGGAGCAGCCGAAGCACCAGCGCCGCAAGGCGGTCGAAGAAGAGCAGCCGGGCGGAAATGCCGGCCAGGCGCAGCGCAATGCCCGCCAGGCGCCCGCGAGCGAGGAAGAGCCGGCCATGAGGCCCGAGCGCGGCAAGAAGCGCCATGCTGACGAGGCCGGCGGAGGCCAGGCTGCACAAGGCGGGAATGATATCGAACAGCCGATGCAATCGAAGCGCAAGCATCGCGAACGGAATGAAGCCAACCAGCCGGGGGCGAACGGCCAGGCGCCGGAGAACGCGCAGGCCAACGAACCCGATCAGGGGCAGCCCGAACAGGGCAAGAAGCATCGCAGGAACGACAAGAACGCCAGGCGTGGCGAAGACAACGGCCAGGCAGCCGAGGAAAAGGCGGCTCAGCCCAAGGCCGGCGAGAGCCAGGCCAAATCGAAGGCCGAACAGAAAGCCGGAGAAGAGCCCCAGAATGGCGGCAACCTGAAGGCCAACGAGAAGAATGCCGGCGAAGCCGAGCAGGACAGGAAGCACGGCAAGAATCGTCGTAATGCCGAGGAAAAACAAGGCGGGGAGAATGGCAACGCCGCGACCGGCGAAGCCGAGCAGAACAAAAAGTTCGGCAAGAACGCCGAGCGCAAGCAGGGCGGCGAGAACGGCAACGCCGCGACCGGCGAGGCCGAGCAGAACAACAAGCTCGGCAAGAACGCCAGGAACGCGAAGGGCCAGGAGAACGGCAACGGCCAGGCAGGCGAGAACAAGACCGAGACCGGCCAGGCCGCGCAAAAGCCCGAAGAGAAACAGAAGCAGCCGGAAGAAAACGCCGGAACCGCCGGCAAGCAGCAGAACGAGCAGGCCCGCAAGGAGCGTGGCAAGAACGGCGAAAACGGCCAGAACGCTCAAGGCGAGCAGAACCAGGGAGCGCAGGGCCAGGCCGCGCAGGGCGGTCAGGGCGCCGAAGGCGGCGGCAATGTCGTGCTGCCGAAGAGCCTGAACGGGCAGCGCGCCGGCGAAGGGCGCAAACGCGAGCGCCGGAACGCCGCCGAGCAGAACGGGAACGCCGAGAACGCCGTCCTGCCAGACAGCGCAAGAGGCCGACATGGCCAGCGCCAGGAAGCCGGACGCAACGCCAAGGCCGCCCCGCTGCCGGATTCCGATGCCGCGGCGCAGGCCGATTTCCAGCGGCCGGAGCGGATCCAATCGATCACGGCCGTCCAAGGCAAGCGGATCGACAAGCCCGAACGGGTCTATCGCGACCACCCCGACAATGTGAAGGTTGTCAAGCAGATCGACAACCGCACGATCATCGAGGTGAACAACCAGGAGTTCGTGCGCGGCTCGGACCGGCCGAGGATCACTCACGATGCGCGCGACGTCTATTACGAGGATCTGCCGCATGACCGCACGCGCGAGGTGGTCGTACGGCCGGACGGCTCGCGCGTCGTCACCATCCGCAATGAGTATGGCGACGTGATCCGCCGCTCGCGCATCACCCGTGACAACCGCGAGATCGTGCTGGTCTATGTCGACGACCGGGACCTCGAGCGGGATCGCGGCTGGGCCGATGTCGGTTCGGACCTGCCGCCGCTGGTGGTCGATGTGCCGCAGGACGATTACATCCTCGAGGCGGACGATGTGCACGATCCGGATCGCTACTACACCTTCCTCGAGCAGCCGCCGATCGAGCCGGTCAGGCGCCTCTACACGCTCGGCGAAGTGAAGCGGTCGGCACGCATCCGCGATATCATGCCGCGCATCGACCTCGACACGATCACCTTCGATTTCGGTTCAGCGAAAGTCGGAGAGGATCAGGCCGACAAGCTGCAGGCGGTGGCCGACGCGATCAAGAAGATCCTCGACGACAATCCCGCCGAGACCTTCCTCATCGAAGGCCATACGGACGCGGTCGGCTCGGACCAGGCGAACCTCGTCCTTTCCGACGAGCGCGCGGATTCGGTCGCGTCGCTGCTGACCTCGATGTTCGACATCCCCGCGGAAAACCTGACCACGCAGGGCTATGGCGAGCAGTATCTGAAGGTCGATACGCAGGAGGCCAACCGCCAGAACCGGCGCGTCACCATCCGCCGCATCACGCCGCTGGTGGCGCCCGTCGCCTCGGCGCAATAGGCCGCAGGGCCGGGCGGCGGCCTTGAACCGCTGCCGCCCGCGCACCACATCAATCGAGTTCCCTGCCCCATCCCCAAATCCGGAAACGGATAGGGGATCGGCAAGGAGGCCCGGCCGGTCCCCCTCCCGGTCGGGTCTTCCTTTTTCAGGGCATCCCACAGGGCTTTTATTCGATCGTCCGCCCGACCTTGGTGTCCGTGCTCTCGAACACCGCGTCGGGCACGAAGAAATCCGCCGCGAGCTTTTCCGCGCCCGGCGGGGCGTATCTGGAGAAGTCCATCACGCCCTCCTCCCGCAACACCAGCTCGTCGATGAAGAAGCGGCCCGTGCATTGCCGCGACGGGCGATTGAGGATGACGTAGGCTGCGTCCGCCATGATTTCCGGCGAGCGGCTGATCGCCGCCATCTTGTCGCCGCCGAGCAGGTTCCTGACCGCCGCCGTGTCGATCGCGGTCAGCGGCCAGAGCGAGTTCACCGCCACCCCGTCGGCGGCGAATTCGGCGCTCATGCCGAGCGTGCACATCGACATGCCGAACTTCGCCATCGTGTAGGCGACGTCGTTGCGGAACCATTTCGCCTGCATGTCGAGCGGCGGGGATAGGTTGAGGATATGCGGGTTCCTCGCCTTCAAGAGATGCGGCAGGCACGTCTTCGAGACGAGGAAAGTCCCGCGCGCATTGATCTGCTGCATGAGGTCGAAGCGCTTCATGTCCGTCTGCAGCGTGCCGGTGAGCTGGATGGCGCTGGCATTGTTGACGCAGATGTCGATGCCGCCGAAGGCCTCGACCGTAGCGGCCACCGCGTCCGCCACCTGCTCGTCGTTGCGAATGTCGCAGATGACCGGCAGCGCCTTGCCGCCCGCCGCCTCGATCTCGGCGGCGGCCGTGTGGATCGTGCCGGGCAGCTTCGGGTGGGGCTCGGCGGTCTTGGCGGCGATTGCGATGTTGGCGCCGTCGCGTGCGGCCCTGAGCGCGATCGCCAGCCCGATGCCGCGCGAGCCGCCCGACATGAAGATCGTCTTTCCCTTGAGCGACATGGCCAGCTATCCGCGCTTCAGCATCAGCGCGTAGATCGCGACCGATATGGTGATCAGCAGGCCGTAGACGAACTGCGTCCAGAAGCCGGAGAGACCGATGGCGATGATGCCCGGCTCGAGCGAGGCAATGATGAGGACGCCGACGAAGGTCCCGATCATCGTGCCCTTGCCGCCGAAGACCGAGGTGCCGCCGATGAATACCGCAGCAAGCGTCGTCAAAAGATAGCCGTCGCCGGTGGTCGCCCAGAAGAACAGCATCTGGTTGAGCAGGAAAACCGACGAGAAGGCCGCCGATACGCCGAGGATGACGAAACAGGCGATCTTCACCCGGTCGACATGGATGCCCATCATGCGGGCGCTCTGCTCGTCGTCGCCGACGAAGAGGACGTGACCGCCGAAGCGGTGGCGCTTGAAGAGCACGCCAAAAAAGATCGCCGCCGCAAGAAACCAGATGAACTGCGCCGGGATGAAAACCGCCCCGCCGAGCGGGATCTGGCCGACGAAGAGCCTGTGCCAGGGATCGTCGGTGATCTGCGCGATCGGAATGCCCTGCCCCTGCGTCAGCACGTTCACGAGACCGCGCCACAGGAACATGGTGCCGATGGTGGCGACGATGGAGGGAATGCCGATCTTGGTGACCAGCAGCCCGTTGATCAGCCCGCCGACGACGCCGACCGAAAGGCAGAGCACGAAGGCGAGCGGGAAACTCGCGGTCGCCACGTAGACGGTGGAGAAGACCCAGCCGGCGAGCCCGTAGATGGATGGGAAGGAAAGGTCGATCTCGCCAAGCGTCACCACGTAAGTCGCGGCAAGCGCCATGATCCCGAAGAAGGGGATCGAGATCATGAACGAGCGGTAGATGTCGAAGCTCGTATAGGTGCGCCAGTCGCCGATCAGGAAGACGGCGTAGAGCACGACTAGCATGCCGACGATGGCGATCTGGAAACGGTTTCGCCACAGGAAGGTCGGACCGTGCTCGGCCTCGGCGGCGTGGTCCTTGGCGCTGGAGGCGACCGACGTCATCACGCCACCTGTCCGGCTTCGTGGAGTTCGATCATCATGTCGACGAGCTGCTGGTGCGTGAGTTCGGAACGGTGGAACTGGCCGACGACGCGGCCGCGGTCGAGGATGACGAAGCGGTCGGCCGTGTCGTGGACATGGAAGATGTTGTGGTCGATGAAGATCGCCGACTTCCCCTGCTCGCGGATCGAGCGGACGAAGGCGAGCACGCGCTCCGTCTCCTTTAGCGAAAGCCCCATGGTCGGCTCGTCGAGGATGATCAGGTCGGCGTCGAAATAGAGCGCGCGGCCGATGGCGACGCTCTGCTTCTCGCCGCCGGAGAGACCCTTCACCTCGCTGTCCACCGTGATGGCGCGGGATGTGAGACCCATGCCCGAGCGCATCAGCCGTCCGGTCTCGCGCTTCTGCGCCTTGACATCGAGGAAACCGAGGAAGCCGGTCAGCTCGCGCCCGGCGAAGACGTTGCGCCAGAGCTCCTGCTGGTCGGCCAGCGCCCGCTCCTGATACACGGTCTCGATGCCGAGCAGGCGCGAGGCCTGCACGTTCTTGAGCGTGATCTGCTGGCCCTTGAAGACGATCTCGCCGGCCGTCGGCTTGTGGACGCCGGTGATGACCTTGATCAGCGTCGACTTGCCGGCGCCGTTGTCGCCGACGAGCGCCACGATCTCGCCCTTGCGGATCTCGAGATCGATGCCTTTCAGCACTTCGATCCGGCCGAAGGATTTGCGGATGTTGCGCAATTGCAGGAGCGGTTCCGTGTCGGTCATCTGCGGCAGCTCCATGCCTGGAAGCGTTCATGACGCCCCCTCTCCGTCTCGGCTTCGCCTCGACACCTCTCCCCCACTTCGTGAGGGAGAGGACGGGCGGCGAGCTTGGCTCCCGTCCTCGCCCCCTTCAGGGGGAGAGGTGTCGCGCGCCGCGCGACGGGGAGGGGGGCCAAGCGGCTCAGCGTATGCCCCCCATGGTGGGAATCCGCTGACCCCCTTTCGCCCCCCCTCCGTCGCGCTTCGCGCCACACCTCTCCCCCTGAAGGGGGCGAGGACGGGAGCCAAGCTCGCCGCCCGTCCTCTCCCTCACGAAGTGGGGGAGAGGTGTCGAGGCG
>JBQCFH010000359.1:0-14504 GCA_051959385.1 Rhizobiaceae bacterium
GAGGCCTGGGCCGGCAACAAGCAGATGACGCCGGACCGCAAGGCTTTCTACGAGTATCATGCCGCCCTGATGGAGCCGTGGGACGGCCCCGCCGCAGTCGCCTTCACCGACGGCCGCCAGATCGGCGCCACCCTCGACCGCAACGGCTTGAGGCCGGCACGTTACGTCGTCACCGACGATGACCGCGTCATCATGGCTTCGGAGGCCGGCGTACTGCCGATCGGCGAAGAACACATCGTCAAGAAGTGGCGGCTGCAGCCCGGCCGCATGCTCCTGATCGACATCGAGAAGGGAGCCATCGTCTCGGACGAGGAGGTGAAGGCCGAGATTGCGGCCAAGCACCCGTACAAGACCTGGCTCGCCAACACCCAGCTCATTCTTGAAGAGCTGAAGCCGGTCGAGCCTCGCGCGCTCAGGAAGGACGTGTCGCTGCTCGACCGCCAGCAGGCCTTCGGCTACACGCAGGAGGATCTGAAGCTCCTGATGGCGCCGATGGCGACCACCGGCCAGGAGGCGGTCGGCTCGATGGGCACGGATACGCCGATCTCGGCCATGTCCGACCGCTCGAAGCTGCTCTACACCTATTTCAAGCAGAACTTCGCCCAGGTGACGAACCCGCCGATCGATCCGATCCGCGAGGAACTCGTCATGAGCCTCGTGTCCTTCATCGGGCCGCGGCCAAACATCTTCGATCTCGTCGGTTCGTCGCGGAAGAAGCGGCTGGAGGTGCGCCAGCCGATCCTCACCAATGGCGACCTGGAGAAGATCCGCTCCATCGGCCACACGGAGGACCGTTTCGACACCAAGACGCTCGACGTCACCTATGCCTCGGCGGAAGGCGCGGCCGGCCTGCCCGGCGCGCTCGACCGGCTTTGCGAGCGTGCCGAGGCGGCGGTCGCCGGCGGCTACAACATCATCATCCTTTCCGACCGCCAGGTCGGCCCGGACCGCATCCCGATCCCGGCGCTGTTGGCGACGGCGGCCGTGCACCACCATTTGATCCGCAAGGGGCTGAGAACCTCCGTCGGCCTAGTCGTCGAATCGGGCGAGCCGCGCGAGATCCATCATTTCTGCTGTCTGGCCGGCTACGGAGCCGAGGCGATCAACCCCTACCTCGCCTTCGATACGCTGACCGAGATGCACCGGCGCGGCGAGTTCCCGCCGGAAGTCGACGCGCACGAAGTCGTCACGCGCTACATCAAGTCGATCGGCAAGGGCATCCTCAAGGTCATGTCCAAGATGGGCATCTCGACCTATCAGTCCTATTGCGGCGCGCAGATCTTCGACGCGGTGGGGCTGAGGAGCGACTTTGTCGCCCAGTACTTCACCGGCACCGCGACCACAATCGAAGGCGTCGGCCTGAAGGAAATCGCCGCCGAGACGGTGCGCCGGCACACCGACGCATTCGGCAACGACCCCGTGCTGCTGCATCATCTCGAGGTCGGTGGCGACTACATGTACCGCATGCGCGGCGAGGCGCATATCTGGTCACCCGACACGGTGGCGACGCTGCAGCATGCCGTGCGGACGAACTCCTGGTCGACCTTCAAGGAATATTCCGCCGAGATCGACAGCCGGACCGCGAAGGCCCAGACCATCCGCGGTCTGTTCCGCATCCGGACGGCCGAAGAGACGGGCCGCAAGCCGGTGCCGATCGAGGAGGTCGAGCCGGCATCGGAGATCGTCAAGCGCTTTTCCACCGGCGCCATGTCCTTCGGCTCGATCAGCCGCGAGGCGCATACCACGCTGGCGCGCGCCATGAACGCCATCGGCGGCAAGTCGAATACCGGCGAAGGCGGCGAGGAACCGGATCGCTACCTGCCGCTCTATGACGGTTCGGCCAATCCGGAGCGCTCGGCGATCAAGCAGGTGGCCTCCGGTCGCTTCGGCGTGACGGCGGAATATCTCGTCAACTCCGACATGATCCAGATCAAGGTCGCGCAGGGCGCCAAGCCTGGCGAGGGTGGGCAGCTGCCGGGCCACAAGGTCGACGCGACCATCGCCAAGGTGCGCCATTCGACGCCCGGCGTTGGGCTGATCTCGCCGCCGCCGCACCACGACATCTATTCGATAGAGGACCTAGCGCAGCTCATCTATGACCTGAAGAACGTCAATCCGGCGGCGGACATCTCGGTCAAGCTCGTCTCCGAGGTCGGCGTCGGCACGGTCGCGGCGGGCGTCGCCAAGGCACGCGCCGACCACATTACCATCTCCGGCTATGACGGCGGCACCGGCGCCTCGCCGCTCACCTCGATCAAGCATGCCGGGTCGCCCTGGGAGATGGGGCTGGCGGAAACGCACCAGACGCTTGTGCTGAACAAGCTCAGGAGTCGCGTGGCCCTGCAGGTCGACGGCGGCCTGAGGACAGGTCGCGACGTCGTCATCGGCGCCATGCTCGGTGCCGATGAGTTCGGCTTCGCGACCGCGCCGCTGATCGCGGCCGGCTGTGTGATGATGCGCAAGTGCCACCTGAATACCTGCCCAACGGGCGTGGCGACCCAGGACCCGGTGCTGAGGAAGCGCTTCAAGGGCCAGCCGGAGCATGTCATCAACTTCTTCTTCAACATTGCGGAGGAAGTCCGGGAGCTTCTGGCCGAGCTCGGCTTTCGCAAGCTCGACGACATCGTCGGACAGTCGGACCTGCTCGAGAAGGAGAAGATGATCGCCCACTGGAAGGCGAAGGGCCTCGATTTCTCCAAGGTCTTCTATAAGCCGGACGCGCCCGCCGAAGCGATCCGCCACACCGAAGGGCAGAAACATCCGATCGATGACATCCTCGACCGCAGGCTGATCGAGAAGGCCGCGCCGGCGCTGGACTCGAAGCTGCCCGTGAGGATCGAGATGCCGATCCGCAACGTCGACCGCTCGACCGGCGCCATGCTCTCCGGCGAGGTCGCCAAGCGCTATCGCCACAAGGGACTGAAGGACGGCACGATCTCGGTCAAGCTGACCGGCACGGCCGGCCAGTCCTTCGGCGCCTTCCTGGCGCGTGGCATCGCCTTCGAGCTGATCGGCGACGGCAACGACTACGTCGGCAAGGGCCTCTCCGGCGGCCGCCTCGTCATCCGCCCGGCCGAGAATGCGCGGATCGTGCCGGAGGAATCGATCATCGTCGGCAACACTGTCCTTTACGGCGCGATCGAAGGTGAGTGCTACATCCGCGGCGTCGCGGGGGAGCGCTTCGCCGTGCGCAATTCCGGCGCGGCGGCCGTCGTCGAAGGCGTCGGCGACCATGGCTGCGAATACATGACCGGCGGCGTGGTCGTGGTCATCGGCAAGACCGGCCGCAACTTTGCCGCCGGCATGTCGGGCGGCGTCGCCTATGTGCTCGACGAGGAAGGCGATTTCGCCGATCGCTGCAACATGGCGATGGTCGAGCTGGAGCCCGTGCCGGAAGAGGACGACATGATGGAAAAGCTTCTCCATCATGGCGGCGACATCGACCACAAGGGCCGCGTCGACGTTTCCGGCGACATGACCAGCCATGACGAGGAACGCCTCTATCAGATGATCGCCAATCACCTGCACTACACCGGCTCGACGCGGGCCAAGGCGATCCTCGACAATTGGGCGGACTATCGGCCGAAATTCCGCAAGGTCATGCCGGTCGAATACCGCCGCGCGCTGCAGGAGATGGAGCGCCTGCGCATGAACGTCGCGGCGGAGTAGGGCCTTTCCTTGAACGGCGAGAAGGTTTGGCATATGTTCTGGCATATGCCAAGTGGAGGCGCGCATGAATGCTCATGACAAGGACGTTCGTACGGCGAGCCTGTTCCGCAACGGGCGCAGTCAGGCAGTCAGAATACCGAAGGAGTTCGAATTTGAAGGAGACGAGGTTCGGATCAGCCGCGACGATGCCGGAAGGCTGACAATCGAACCGATCACAAAGAAGCCGACGCTGCTGGAGGTACTGGCAACGCTGGAGCCTCTGCCCGAGGAAGATTGGATGCCCGAGATAGAGGATTTCCCGCCGGAACCAGTTGATCTAGGCGGAAGTCGTGGCCGATGACTTACCTGCTGGATACGAACATCATCTCGGCTTTGATGAAATTTCCAGCGGGCATCGTGGCCAGGCACCTGCGGGCGGTGGGCGCGGAGAAGGTTTGCACGAGCATAATAGCGCTAGCCGAAATCAGATACGGAATCGGCAAATCGGGTTCGCGGAAATTGGCCAGGCAATTCGCGCAGATCGAACCCGTCCTGCCGGTCGAGCCATTCTCACAGCCGGCTGAGGTGCATTATGCCCGTATAAGGCATGAAACTGAAAGTATCGGCCTGACGGTCAGTCAGAATGACCTTCTGATTGCAGCTCACGCCGAGGCGTTGGACGCGGTCCTGGTAACGGACGACCGGATATTTCTTCATGTTCCGGGACTGAGAGTGGAAAACTGGCTGCTGTCGCAGCCTTGAACGAATACCAAGTTGGAACCGCAATGGGCAAGGTAACAGGTTTTCTCGAAATCGACCGGCAGGTGCATAAGTACCAGCCGGCTTCCGACCGCATCCGGCATTTCCGCGAATTCACCCTGCCGATGTCGGACAAGGAGGTCGAGAAACAGGCCGCGCGCTGCATGGATTGCGGCGTGCCCTATTGCCATGGGCCGACAGGCTGCCCGGTGCACAACCAGATCCCGGACTGGAACGACCTCGTCTATGCGGGCGACTGGGACAATGCCATCCGCAACCTCCATTCCACCAACAATTTCCCGGAATGGACGGGCCGCATCTGCCCCGCGCCCTGCGAGGAAGCGTGCACGCTGAACCTCGAGGACATCCCCGTCGCGATCAAGACGATCGAGCAGGCGCTCGGCGACAAGGCCTACGAACTCGGCTATATCCGCCCCTATCCGGCCGAGAGGAAGACCGGCAGGAAGGTGGCGATCATCGGCTCCGGCCCGGCCGGCATGGCCGCCGCCCAGCAGCTTGGCCGCAGCGGGCACGAGGTGCACGTCTACGAGCGCGAGAGCCGGCCCGGCGGGCTGATGCGCTACGGCATCCCCGACTTCAAGATCGAGAAGCACCATATCGACCGGCGCGTCGTGCAGATGAACGGCGAAGGCGTCACCTTCTTCTGCGGGGTCAATGTCGGCGTCGACAAGCCCGTCGCCGAGCTGCTGGCCGAATATGACGCGGTGATCTATTGCGGCGGCTCGGAAGTGCCCCGGCCGGCGGGTATTCCGGGCGCGAACCTTCGCGGCGTTCACGACGCCATGCCCTATCTGGTGCAGCAGAACCGGCGCGTCGGCGGCGAGGATATCCAGTCGGTCGCGTGGCCGGCGGAGGCGATCCTGGCCGGCGGCAAGCATGTGGTCGTCGTCGGCGGCGGCGATACGGCTTCGGACTGTATCGGCACCGCCTTCCGTCAGGGCGCGGTGCGCGTTACCCAGCTCGACATCCGCCCGCAGCCGCCCGAGCGCGAGGACAAGCTCACCGTATGGCCTTACTGGGCGACGAAGATGCGCACCTCCTCCTCGCAAGCCGAAGGCGTCGAACGTGAGTTCCAGGTGGCCACGCTCGAATTCATCGGCGAAGACGGCGTGCTCACCGCCGTCAAATGCTGCGAGGTCGACGAGAGGCGCAAGCCGATCGAGGGGACGGAGTTCTTCATCCGCGCCGATCTCGCCTTTATCGCCATCGGCTTCGCCGGGGCGCTCGGGAAGGGTGTCGTCTCGGAGCTCGGCGATGCACTGAAGCTGGACCGGGACCGCCGCGGCTCCGTCAACGTCGCCGCCAACGAACGCGACTACCGCACGAGTGTCGACAAGCTCTTCGCCGCCGGTGATGTGCGGCGCGGGCAATCGCTCGTCGTCTGGGCGATCCGCGAGGGCCGGCAGGCGGCGCGCGCGGTGGATGAGTTCCTGATGGGATCGAGCGTCCTGCCGGGATAAGGCTCGGCCGCAGTCTCCAGAGCGGCAAGAGTCGCGTCAGGAAAGGACGCGGCCGTCTGCTCCGAAGCGGTAGATGCGCGCCGGATCCGGCGTTGCGTAGAGCAGATCGTCGGCGCCGAACCGGTGCTCGCCGAACAGGCGCGCCGTGACGAGGCCCGCCTTCTCGGTGTCGAGATAAAGGATCGTATCGGCGCCGAGATGCTCGGCGTGGAGCACTTTGCCCTTCCAGGTGCCGCCCTCTTTACCCACCGAGACATGTTCCGGCCGGATTCCGACGGTGGCAGCGCTGTCCCCAAGCCGTGAGCCGTCGATGAAGTTCATCTGCGGCGAGCCGATGAAGCCGGCGACAAACAGATTGGCGGGCCTGTTGTAGAGTTCCATCGGCGAGCCGACTTGCTCGACCGCGCCCTTGTTGAGGACGACGATGCGATCGGCAAGCGTCATCGCCTCGACCTGATCGTGGGTCACGTAGATCATCGTCGCCTTGAGTTCGCGATGCAGTCGGGCGATCTCGATCCGCGTGTTGACCCTGAGCGCCGCGTCGAGGTTGGAGAGCGGCTCGTCGAACAAGAACAGCTTCGGCTTGCGCACGATGGCGCGGCCGATCGCGACGCGCTGGCGCTGTCCGCCTGAAAGTTCGGCCGGCCGCCGTTCGAGATAATCGCCGAGCGACAGCATGGAGGTGGCGGCCTTCACCCTCTCGTCGATGACGCTCTTCTTTTCTCCGGCCTGCTTCAGCCCGAGCCCCATATTGTCGCGCACGGTGAGATGCGGGTAGAGCGCGTAGGACTGGAACACCATGGCGATGCCGCGTTTGGCCGGCGGCACGGAACCGACCTCCTCGCCGTCGATCCGGACACTGCCGCCGGTCGCGTCCTCAAGCCCCGCTATGACGCGGAGCAACGTCGATTTCCCGCAGCCGGAAGGCCCGACAAAGGTGACGAACTCACCGTCCTTCACATCGAGGTCGACGCCCTTCAGCACATCCACCTTGCCGAAGGACTTGCGGATGTCTTGGAGCGTCAGTGATCCCACGATCTGCCTCCCGCGGATTCGGAACGCCTGATCGGAAAACGACGTATTCTTTCGCGCCCCCCTCTGTCCTGCCGGACATCTCCCCCGCAAGGGGGGAGATCATGCGCGTCCTTCGCCTGCTCCATTCTGCGTGCTTCCAGAGTGCGGCGACCCCGAATGAAAGCGTAATCTCCCCCCTTGCGGGGGAGATGTCCGGCAGGACAGAGGGGGGCAACATAGGGTGCCGTACTTGCAGCCCTGACGACAATCACAGCATCACCGCCTTTCCGGTCCGCACGCTCTCATCGGCCGCGAGGCAGATGCGCAGCGACTGCACCGCGTCCTCCATGTGCCGCGTCAAATCCATGTCTTCGCGGATCGCCTTCAGCACGAAGGCCTGCTCGCGCTCGCATAGCTCCTGATGTCCCGGCTCGCCTTCCATCCTGAGCAATTCATCCGGCGTGGCGAAGCGGCCATCGGGACGGGTCTCCGCCTTGTGCAGCCGGATGCGCGCGGTCTTCGTGTGCGTATCGATGTCGTCCGATTTGGCGCTATCGTCCATGACGATCGAGACGCACCCCTTCGGCGAAATGACGTCCTTCACGAAGAAGGCCGTCTCCGAGATCATCGGCCCCCACGCCGCCTCGTACCAGCCGACCGAACCATCGTCGAAAAGTACCTGGAGATGCCCGTAATTGTACATTTCGGGATCGATCTCGTCCGAGAGCCGGAGGCCCATGCCGCGAACCTGGACGGGTTTGGCGTCGGTGATCTGGCACATCACGTCGACATAGTGGACGCCGCAATCGACGATGGGCGACGTGGTCTGCATGAGCTGCTTGTGGGTCGCCCAGGTGGCGCCGCTCGACTGCTGGTTCAGGTTCATACGGAAGACGTACGGCCCGCCGAGCGCCCGCGCCTCCGCGATCAGCCGCGCCCAGGAAGGATGGTGCCGCAATATGTAGCCCACGACGAGCTTGCGGCCGTTGGCCTTCGCCGCCGCGATCACACGCTCCGCGTCCCTGACCGTCGTGGCGAGCGGCTTTTCGACGAAGACGTGGCAGCCCGCCTCCATCGCCGCCACCGCGTAGTCGGCATGAGTGTCGGAATAGGTGTTGATGGAGCAGAGGTCGGGCTGAAGCTGGCGCAAGGCGTCAATGAAATCCGGCAAGATGCTGTAACGATTGAGCTCTGCCGGAAGCTCGAGCGCCGACCGGTTGACCAGACCGACGATCTCGAAACCCGGATTGCGCTTGTAGGCGAGCGCGTGGCTCCGGCCCATATTGCCGAGCCCGGCGACGAGAACGCGAATGGGGTTTGCTGCACTCAATTGCAAGTTCCCTTTTTTCTACGCCTGTCCAATCACCTTCGCCGCTATCACCCCACCCGGCGCTTCGCGCCGACCTCCCCGTCGAGGGGAGGTAGGGAGGCGAGTGAAGGCACTACCCTTCTCAGGCGAGGCTGTCTTCGCGCCGACGCGGGCGGTTAGGCACCCCACCTCCCCTCGACGGGGAGGTCGGCGCGAAGCGCCGGGTGGGGTGGGGACGTGGAACAGTATCCTTCCCGTCACTTCACCGCCCCCGACGTGATTCCGCGGATAAGCTGCCGCGAGAAGACTAGGTAAAGGATCAGCACCGGCAGGATGGCGAGCGACAATGCGGCCAGCACTGCGTTCCAGTTGGTGACGAACTGCCCCAGGAAGAGCTGCGCGCCGAGCGTTACCGTCTTGGTGGCCTCCGACGGCGCCAGGATCAGCGGGAACCAGAGGTCGTTCCAGATCGGGATCATGGTGAAGACGGCGACGGTCGCCATGGCTGGGCGGACCAGCGGCAGCACCAGCCGGAAGAAGATGCGATATTCGCTCAGCCCGTCGATGCGGCCGGCGTTCTTGAGGTCGTCGGAGACCTGCTTCATGAACTCCGACAGAATGAAGACGGCAAGCGGAATGCCCTGCGCCGTATAGACGAGGATGAGCGCGGTCAGCGTATCGACCAGACCGCTCGCCACCATCAGCCGCAGGATCGCCACCGTGCCGAGGCGGATCGGGATCATGATGCCGAGCGCGAGATAGAGCCCGGTCAGCGTATTGGCGCGGAACCGGTATTCGGCGAGCGCGAACGCCGCCATCGCACCGAACAGAAGGACGAGGAAAATCGAGACGACGGTGACGACGAGGCTGTTCCAGAAATAGAGCGGGAAATTGCCCTGAGACATCACCGTCGTGTAGCCGATCAGGTCGAAAGTCTGCGGTCCCGGCAACGAAAGCGGCGAGCGGAAGATCGCACCGCGCGACTTGAACGAGTTCACGACCACGATCAGCACCGGGAACAGCGCGATGATCGTATAGACGATCAGGATCGCATGTGCCGCGGCGGCGCGCGGCAGCGAGGAGGTCGCGCGGCTCATATCGTGCTTCCCCCTGGGGGCGGAATAATCTCGCTCACAATCTCCCCCTCTCCGGTTCGCTCCGCGAACCACCTCTCCCCCACTTCGTGAGGGGAGAGGATTCGCCGGCCGCACACGCGGCGCCCATCCTCTCCCCCGGGCAGGGGGAGAGGTGGATCGCGAAGCGAACCGGAGAGGGGGTGCTTCGGAATGGCATCTCCATCCCCTCAGAACTGGTACCGGCGGAGCCGCGTCTGGACGACGAACAGATAAAAGCAGACGCCGATCAGGATGATGAAGAACATCATGGAGGCGATGGCCGAGCCCATGTTCGGATCGCCGAGCTGGAGCTGGAAGCCGAAGAAGGTACGGTAAAGGAAGGTGCCGAGAATGTCGGTCGAGAAATTCGGCCCGCCAAGCGCGCCCTGGGCGACGTAGATCAGGTCGAAAGCGTTGAAATTGCCGACGAAGGTCAGGATCGAGATGATGCCGATCGACGGCAGGATCAGCGGCAGCTTGATCTTCCAGAACTGCGCCATGCCGGTGATGCCGTCGCATTCGGCTGCTTCCAGCACCTCGTCCGGGATCGACAGCAGCGCCGCATAGATCAGCATCATCGGGATGCCGATGAACTGCCAGACCGAGACGAGCGCGATCGTCGTCAGCGCCGTGTCGGGCACGCCGAGCCACGGATGGAAGAGGTTGCGCAGGCCGACCTCCTTCAGCAGCATCGGCGCGATGCCCCAGAGCGGCGACAGGATCAGCTTCCAAACGAAGCCGACGATCACGAAGGAGAGGATGGTCGGCACGAAGATGGCGGTGCGATAGAAGCCGCGGAACCTGAGCTTCGGGCTCGAAAGGAGCGCCGCGAGCAGGATGCCGATCGGGTTCTGCACCAGCATGTGGATACAGAAGAACCATAGATTGTTGGTGAAGGCATTCCAGAACGCGCCGGCCCAGTGCGGATCGGTAAGCAGCGCGCGGAAATTATCGAGGCCGACGAAAACCTGCTTCTGGTCGATGTTGCGGAAGAGCGAAAGCTGCAGCGTGCCGAAGAGCGGCAGGATCATGATCGCCGTATAGACGATCAGCGCCGGCGCCAGGAAAACGGCGATGTGCCAGCGTATGGGCCTTCTCAATGCCGCGTCTGTGGCCATGATCTCGCTCCCCCTGGCGATCTGGCGTTTGCTACCATCGGGCGACGCCGCCTGCCTCCACCCTCCCCCTGGTGGGGAGGGTCGGAGAGCAAACGGAACGCAGTGTAGTTTGCGAAACGGGGTGGGGGTCAATGTCGAAACTTTCGACCCCCACCCCGCTCGCTTCGCTCGCGACCCTCCCCACAAGGGGGAGGGTAGCGCCCCATTCACTTCCCCGGATGATACCAGCTGTCCAATCCGTCCTGCAGCTTTTTCGCAGCCGCTTCCGGCGTCTCGGTGCCGTTGATCACGTTTGCGGCCGCACCCCAGGCCTCGTTCTCGAGGTTCGGCGTGCCGCGCGACAGGATCTGGTAGGTGACGCGCATGGTCGGCTTGCAGGTCTCCCGCCAGCTCAGGAACTCCTTGGCGAGCGGGTCCTTGAGCTCGACCTTCTCGTTGGTGAGCGGGAAGAAGCCGGGCAGCGCGTTGCCGTAGAGTTCGGCGAAGTCCTTCGAGGCGACCCATTCCAGGAACTTCTTCGTCTCCTCCGGATGCTTGGTCTTGGCGTTCATGCCGAGCGCATGGTCGGGCTGGTCGGAGATGTAGCAGGTGTCGCCTGCCTTCGGCACCGGCGGCGGGAAGGCGCCCATCTTGAACTGCGCCTGCTTGTTGAACACCGAGATTTCCCATGAGCCGGCCGGATAGATCGCGGCGCGGCCGAGCGTGAACAGGTTCTGGCTGTCCGGATAGGCCTGCGCCTGATAGCCGTCGCCCATATAGGGCGCCCAGCCCGCCAGCACCTTGAAGGGCTCGACAAAGCCCGGATCGGTCAGCTTCGCCGACCCGGCGATCAGCGCCTTGCGCCCTTCCTCGCCTTTCCAGTAGTCGGGCCCGATGTTCTCCCAGCCCATGGTCGCGGCTTCCCACTGGTCCTTGGTGCCCATGGCGAGCGGGATGTAGGTGCCGTCGTCCTTGATCTTCTTGAGCGCCGCCATGAACTCGTCATGCGTTTTCGGCTCGGTGAGCTTCAGCTGGTCGAAGGCGTCCTTGTTGTAGATGAAGCCGTGGATGACCGATGCCATCGGCACGCAGAAGGTCGTCTTGCCGTCGTCCGTCTGCCAGGCAGCCTGGGCGACATCGGAGAAATTGCTCATCCCCTTGATATCGTTGACCGGCGAAAGATAGCCCTTCTTGAAAAGCTCGAGCGAAGCGTCGAAGGGCCGGCAGGTGATGAGGTCGCCGGCCGAACCCGCCGCCAGCTTGGCGTTGAGCGCCGCGTTGTATTCGGTCGGCGCGGCGGCGGCAAACGTCACCTTGATGCCCGGATTAGCCTTCTCGAAGGCCGGAATGATCTGCTGCTGCCAGATCTGTGTGTCGTCGTTGCGCCAGCTTTCGATCGTCAGCGTCACGTCGTCGGCATAGGCAAGGCTCGCCGATGCGAACATGCTCGACGCCAGAAGCATCAGCCTCAGTGAATTCCTGGTCATTTCAATCTCCCTGTTAGCGGCGCTTTTCCGCGCCCGTCTCGCCGGAGCCGTGGCTCCCCTCGATCATCGAAAGCGCCGGTCGCAGCCTGCTTCCCGCGCGTTCGAGAATTCTGCCGGCGGTCACCGCGTCCGCGGCGCCGGCCGCCATCAGCACGGCCGCCTTGACCGAGCCGCCGGCCTTCTCAAGAAGAATCTGCGCCTCGCCTTCCGCGCAGCCGCCGATCGCCGCGACGATGCGGGCCGCGCGCGCCTTCAGCTTGGCATTGTCGGGCCTGACGCCGACCATGTAGCCGTCATGCACGTGCCCGAGCCGTATGGCGAGCAACGTCGAAAAAAGGTTGAGCGCGATCTTCTGCGCGGTGCCGGCGCCCATGCGCGTCGAGCCGGCGATCACTTCCGGCGGCGTCGGCAGGTGGACCGGCACGTCCGACAGCGCGAAGAGGGGCGCGTCGGCGTTGTTGGCGATCCCGATCGTCCGTCCCCCTGACGCGCGCGCCGCCCTCAGCGCCGCGAGCGCATAGGGCGTCGAGCCGCTTGCCGAGACGGCGATGACGCAATCCGCCGCGCCGACATGGGCAGACGCGACGTCGGCGGCGGCCAGTTGCTCGTCATCCTCCGGACCGCCGGCCAAATCCTGCAGCGATGCGGCGCCGCCGGCGAAAAGCATGACGATCCGCTCGCGCGCGATGCCGAAAGTGCCCGGCAGTTCGAGCGCATCGGCGAGCGCCATCAGCCCCGAGCTTCCGGCAGCCGCATAGACGAGACGGCCGCCGGCGGAGAGCTGACGCGCTGCAAGTTCGGAAGCTGCGGCAAGCGCCGGCAGGGCCTCCTTGACCGCGGAGGCGGCCTCGACCTGCGCCTCCACCAGCGTCTTCAGCACGGCGAGCGGCGGCTGCGTGTCCAGCCCCCTCGCCTTGCCGTGCACTTCCTCCGTTCGCCGAAGCGCCATCCAGTCCTCCCGATCCGGCTATGATGCCAAAAAAATACCACTTGTCTAGTGATCGTTAACGAATTTATTGAGCATCAACAGCCGAAATGAGAAAAACAGGTGAAATTTCAAAATGATACGGATTTCGCCCATTCCGCCGGAAATCGGCACTTGGTTATTGGTAGTTAATTGGTATGATAATGGCAGGAGGTTCAGCGTGGACCACATGATCGCCATCGATGGAGGCGGCACAAGCTGCCGGGCGCTCGTCGCCGACGGGCGCGGGACGGCGCTTGGCCGCGGCCGGGCCGGGTCCGCCAACATCATGACGGACCTTGAAGGCGCGCGCAAAAATATCGTCGCGGCGGCGGAGGCCGCCTGCGCCGAGGCGGGGCTGCCGGCGGGCATCCTCCGCTCCTCTGACGCGCTGCTCGGGCTCGCCGGCGCCAATATCGGCGATTATGGCGAGCGCATCCGCGCCATCCTGCCCTTCCGCCGGTCGAACGTCGAAACCGACGCGCTGATCGCGCTGCACGGGGCGCTCGGCGAGCATGACGGGGCGGTGGCGATCCTCGGCACCGGCTCCGTTTTCATGGCGCGCGACGGCGAAACGATCCGCAGCGTCGGCGGCTGGGGCTTCATGGTCGGCGATCTCGGCAGCGGCGCCCGCGTCGGTCGGGCGCTTTTGCAGGAAGCGCTGCTCGCCCATGACGGCGTGCATCCCGGCTCCGGCCTGACAAGCGAGGTCCTGCGCCGCTTCGAGGACGACCCGCAAACGCTGGTCGAATACGCCCATACGGCAAAGCCCGGCGAGTTCGGCGCCTTCGCGCCGCTCGTCTTCGAATATGCCGATCGCGGCGACCCGATCGGCAACGCGCTGATCGACGGCGCGGTGCGCAGCATCGAGGAGGCGCTGACGGCGATCATGCCGCCCGCATGCGACCGGCTCTGCCTGCTCGGCGGACTGGCGAAGAGCTATGAACCGCATCTCGGCCCGCGCTTCCGCCGGGTGGTGAAAACGCCGCTCGGCGATGCGCTCGATGGCGCGCTGGCGTTGGCGGTACAGCGCTTCCGCCTAGAGGAGACGCGCCGCCATGGATGATCTCCGCCAGGCGATCTTCTCCAGGCAGGGAGGCGGCGCGGTCGCCGACGGGCCGCTTTATCTGTCGCTCAAGAACAACATACTGAAGGCGATCGAGACCGGGATTCTGCGGCCGGGCGATGCGCTGCCCTCCGAACGCGACATCGCCGAACTCGCCAACGTCTCGCGCGTCACCGTCCGCAAGGCGGTGCAGAACCTCGTGACAGAGGGCCTGCTCGTCCAGCGTCACGGCTCGGGCACCTTCGTCGCCCCGCGCCTCGAACGCGTCCAGCAATCGCTTTCCTCGCTGACCTCCTTTACCGAGGACATGGCCCGCCGCGGCATGACGGCCGAATCGGTCTGGCTAGACCGCGGCCTTTATCCGCCCTCTCCCGAGGAAATGGTGACGCTCGGCCTGTCGGCCACCGACCGCGTGGCGCGGGTCGAGCGGCTGCGGCTCGCCAACGGCACGCCGCTCGCCATCGAGCGCGCCTCGCTTGCCGAGGCGACCTTGCCGGACCCTTCGCTCGTCGAGAATTCGCTCTATGCCTGCCTGAAGATGAGCGGCAACCGGCCCGTGCGCGC
>JBQCFH010000360.1:0-5720 GCA_051959385.1 Rhizobiaceae bacterium
GGCGGCGAACGGATTTCCCATTTCGCCCAGGAAACGAAGCGCGTTCTCGGGCTTGTCCTTGTAGTTCAGGCCGACCAGGCGGAAGCGGGGATCGTTCTTCAGCGTCATCAGGAGGGGTTGCTCCTCGCGGCAGGGCGCGCACCATGACGCCCAGACATTGACGAGCGTGACATGTCCCTTGAAATCGGCTGAAGACAGGCCCGGCAAGCTGCTGCCGGGAAGCGGCGGCAGGTCCGTCGGAGGCGCTTCGTGCCCGATCAGCACCGAGGGGACGAACGAACTGTCCTGTCCCGACCGAAGCTGGACGAGGAAAATCGCGGCGAGCCCGGCGAAGACAACGAGCGGCAGGATCGCGAGCCAGATGCGAGGCTTTCTCGCCCGTCCGTCCTCGACGCTCACGGCTCGGCGCCCTCTTCACGCGCGGAGCGGCGGCGCACGCCGCGTTTCTCCAGTTCGGCGATGTCGCGGCGCCGGGCCCTACCGTCGAGGAGCGCCCAGAGGATCAGGCCGGCGATGACGATCGCCGAAATGCCGTAGGCGGCGGCGACGAACCAGGGATGGTCCATTTCACCGTCCGTCGGCGTGGCGCGCCGCCAGCCGGCGCATGGTGGCGACCCGGCGGCGCAATATTTCCGTGCGCATCGCCATCATGTGCAGCGTGAAGAAGAGCAGCGTGAAGCCGAGCGCGGTGACGGCAAGCGGCCACAGCATGCTCGGCGCGATGGTCGGCCCGTCGAGGCGGAAGATGGACTCGCCCTGATGCAGCGTGTTCCACCAGTCGACCGAGAATTTGATGATCGGGATGTTGATGAAGCCAACGAGGGTCAGAACCGCCGTCGCGCGCGCCGATTTCTGCGGGTCGCCAAGCGCTCGCGTCAGCGCGATCAGGCCGAGATACATGAGGAAAAGCACGAAGACGGAGGTCAGGCGGGCGTCCCAGACCCACCAGGTGCCCCACATCGGCTTGCCCCAGATCGATCCGGTGACGAGCGCCAGGAAGGTGAAGGAAGCGCCGATCGGCGCCGCCGATTTCAGCGCCACGTCGGCCAGCGGATGGCGCCAGACCAGCGTACCGAGCGCCGAAACCGCCATCAGCGTGTAGCAGAGCATGGCGAGCCAGGCGAAAGGCACGTGGATATACATGATCCTTACCGTCGTGCCCTGCTGGTAGTCCGCCGGCGCGTTGAAGCTCGCCCACAGGCCGACTGCAAGGACGACAGCCGACAGGCCGGCCATCCACGGCACGAGCCGATCGGCAAGCGCCATGAAGCGCGTCGGGTTGGCGAGATCGCTCCAGCGCCCGGTGCTTATCGTGGTGTCGCTCATAGCCGGTACATAGACCGCGCGAGACGCGACGGCAATTCGTCGCCAGCAGGCCTTCTGTCGCATGAACGCGCTTGTGTCATTTCTGACGTGTGCTACATATGTAGCACATCACGCCTGCTCAGGAGAATTGCCGTGGCCGTGACGTCAAGAATTCGCCGCCAGGGTGGCGCCGCCGTCGTGACGATACCGCCGGCGCTGCTGAAGCTCATGGATGCGCGCATTGGCACAGAAGTCTCGCTCAGCGTCGCTGAGGGCGAACTTATCGCGCGGCCGGTACGTTCGACCAAGAAACGGTATTCGCTTGCTGAACTGCTTGAGGGAGCGGAGGCCATGGCGGAGTTGAATGCCCAAACCGAATGGGCGCGTGAGGGCGATCCGTTAGGCCGCGAACTCGGCTGATGGTGCGCAGCAACGTGCCGCGCCGCGGCGATGTCTACTGGATCGATCCCAATCCGGTTTCCGGCCGCGAAATGAAGGATCGGCATCGTTTCGTCGTCATCACGCCAAACGAGATCAACGCATTGGGTGTATGTATGACGGTGCCGATTACGACCGGCGGCGCCTTTGCACGGAATATCGGCCTTGCCGTGCCGATTACCGGACATGAAACAAGCGGCGTTGCAGTTTGCAATCAGGTGCGGAGCTTCGATATCGACGCCCGCATACGCGCGGGTTCAGCCCGTTTTGTCGAGAAGCTCGATCAAGCGACGACGGACGAGATCGTAGCGCGTGTGGTCAGCGCCATCGATCCGGATCCGTGAGTTTGAGCGAATAGCAGCCAGGATAGATCCTCGCGACGAGCCCGAGGATGACGGAATGGCCCTTACGACAGGACCATATGCAATAACCTGCCGCCTCAGGCCGGGATCATTGCGTTTTCGAGCGTCACCAGCTGATGCAGGAATTCCTCGAGCTTCGTCCGGTGCTCGGGGCTCTCCGCCTGGGTGATCTGCTCGCGCGTCTCCTGGACGCGGCGGGCGAGGTCGGCGCGGTCGAGATCGCTCTCATGCACCGAGAATTCCGCCAGAAGCGTGCAGGAGTCCGGCAATACGTCGACGAAGCCGCCATAGACGACGTAGCGCTCGGTGCGGCCGTCCGTGGTCTTCACGGTGACGATGCCCGGGCGCATGGTGGTCATGACCGGCATGTGCCGCGCCAGCACGGTCATCTCGCCTTCCCTGCCCGGCACGATGACGGATTCGACTTCCTCGGAGACGAGGAGCCTTTCCGGCGAGACCAGTTCGAACTTGAAGGATTCAGCCATATCGTACCCGGCAGTCGGAATTCGGCAATCGGCAGTCGTGCTGCCAGTCCATCTCTCCCGACTGCCTACTCCTTATTGCCGATTGCCTACTGCCGAATGCCGATCAGGCGGCTTCCGCCGCGAGCCGCTCAGCCTTCTCGACGGCTTCCTCGATGGTGCCGACCATGTAGAAGGCCGCCTCCGGCAGATGGTCGTACTCGCCGTTGCAGAGGCCCTTGAAGCCCTTGATGGTATCCGCGAGGTCGACGAGCTTGCCCGGCGAGCCGGTGAACACTTCGGCCACGAAGAAGGGCTGCGACAGGAAGCGCTCGATCTTGCGGGCGCGCGCCACCGTCATCTTGTCCTCTTCGGAGAGCTCGTCCATGCCCAGAATGGCGATGATGTCCTGCAGCGCCTTGTAGCGTTGCAAGGTCGACTGGACGAGCCGCGCCGTCTGGTAGTGCTCCTCGCCGACGATCATCGGATCGAGCATGCGCGAGGTGGAATCGAGCGGGTCGACGGCCGGATAGATGCCCTTTTCGGCGATCGAGCGCGAAAGAACGGTCGTCGCGTCGAGGTGGGCGAAGGAGGTCGCCGGCGCCGGGTCGGTCAGGTCGTCCGCCGGCACGTAGATGGCCTGCACCGACGTGATCGAGCCCTTGGTCGTGGTCGTGATGCGCTCCTGGAGCGCGCCCATGTCGGTGGCGAGCGTCGGCTGGTAGCCCACGGCCGAGGGGATGCGGCCGAGAAGCGCCGACACTTCGGAGCCCGCCTGGGTGAAGCGGAAGATGTTGTCGACGAAGAACAGCACGTCCTGGCCCTGGTCGCGGAAATATTCGGCGACGGTGAGCCCGGTCAGGCCGACGCGGGCGCGCGCTCCGGGCGGCTCGTTCATCTGGCCATAGACCAGCGCCGCCTTCGAGCCCTGGCCGCCGCCCTTCTTGTTGACGCCGGATTCGATGAATTCGTGGTAGAGGTCGTTGCCCTCGCGGGTGCGCTCGCCGACGCCGGCGAATACCGAGAAGCCGCCATGCGCCTTGGCGACGTTGTTGATCAGTTCCTGGATGAGCACCGTCTTGCCGACGCCGGCGCCGCCGAACAGGCCGATCTTGCCGCCCTTGGCGTAAGGCGCAAGCAGGTCGAGCACCTTGATGCCGGTGACCAGGATCTCGGCTTCCGTCGACTGCTCGACATAGGCGGGGGCCGGCTGGTGGATGGCGCGGTATTCGGTGGCGTCGACCGGGCCTGCCTCGTCGACCGGCTCGCCGATGACGTTGATGATGCGGCCGAGCATTTCGGGGCCGACCGGCACCGAGATCGGCGCGCCGGTGTCGCTGACCGACTGGCCGCGGGTGAGACCCTCGGTGGTATCCATGGCGATGCAGCGCACGGTGTTCTCGCCGAGGTGCTGCGCCACCTCAAGCACCAGGCGGTTGCCGCCATTGTCCGTCTCGAGCGCGTTCAGGATGGCCGGCAGATGGCCTTCCTCGAAGGCCACGTCGACGACGGCGCCGATGACCTGCGCGACCGTGCCGGTGGCGACGACGGCCGACTTGCGCACCGGAGCGGACGCCTTCTTCTCGACGATCTTAGCCGCGGCCTTCGGAGCCGCCTTGGCTGCGGCGATTTTCGGGCTTGCGGGAGCGGCCTTGGCGGCGGTCTTGGGGGTCGCTGCTTTCGCCATTGTCTAACCTCTTTCCTGTCCGTCTAGAGCGCCTCGGCGCCCGAAATGATTTCGATCAGTTCCTTGGTGATCTGCGCCTGGCGCTGGCGGTTGTAGGTGATCGACAACCGGTTGATCATGTCGCCCGCGTTGCGCGTGGCGTTGTCCATGGCAGTCATCTTGGCGCCCATTTCGCCCGCGGCATTTTCCAGAAGCGCGCGGAAGATCTGCACCGCGATGTTGCGCGGGATGAGATCGCCGAGAATCTCGTTGGCGTCGGGCTCGTATTCGTAGATCGCGCCGCCCGCCGCCGTCTCTTCCTCCTCGGAAGCCTCGGCCTTGAGCGGGATCAGCTGCTGCGCCGTCGGTATCTGCGAGATGACCGACTTGAACTGCGAATAGAACAGCGTGCAGACGTCGAACTGGCCGTCATTGAAGAGCGCGATCACCTTGCGCGCGATGGCGTCGGCATTGGCGAAGCCGATCTGCTTCACCTCGCGCAGATCGACCCGGTCCACGATCAGCGCGCCGTAGTCGCGGCGCAGCATGTCGAAGCCCTTCTTGCCGACGCAGAGGATCTTGACCTTCTTGCCCTCGGCCAGAAGGCGCCGGATGTGCTCGCGCGCCAGCCGCGCGATCTGGCTGTTGAAGCCGCCGCACAGCCCCCGCTCGGCCGTGCAGACGACGAGAAGATGCGTCTCGTCCCTGCCGGTGCCGGCCATCAGCGCCGGTACGTCGGAGCCGGCGCTGATCGTCCGCGTGACGTTGGCAAGCACCGCCGCCATGCGCTGCGAATACGGCCTCGCTGCCTCGGCCGCCTCCTGGGCGCGGCGCAGCTTCGCCGCGGCGACCATCTGCATCGCCTTGGTGATCTTCTGCGTCGCCTTGACCGAGGCGATACGGTTGCGCAGGTCCTTGAGTGACGCCATGCCTGAAATCCGTCCCCAGCGTCAGGCGAAGTTCTTGGCGAAGGCGTCGATCTGGGCCTTCAGCTTGTCGCGCAGATCGTCCGAAAGCGCCTTCTCCTTGCGGATGGCGTCGAGCACCGGCTTGCCTTCCGAGCGCATATGGGCCAGCAGGCCCTGCTCGAAGCGGCTGACGTCGGCGACGGCGAGCTTGTCGAGGTAGCCGTTGACGCCGGCGAAGATCACCGCGACCTGCTCCTCCGTCTTCAGCGGCGAGAATTGCGGCTGCTTCAGGAGTTCGGTCAGGCGGGCGCCGCGGTTAAGCAGACGCTGCGTCGCAGCGTCGAGGTCAGAACCGAACTGCGCGAAGGCCGCCATCTCGCGGTACTGCGCGAGCTCGCCCTTGATGGAGCCTGCGACCTGCTTCATCGCCTTGATCTGCGCGGCCGAGCCGACGCGCGACACCGACAGGCCGACGTTCACGGCCGGGCGGATACCCTGGAAGAACAGGTTCGTCTCCAGGAAGATCTGGCCGTCGGTGATCGAGATGACGTTGGTCGGAATGTATGCCGAGACGTCGTTG
>JBQCFH010000361.1:0-14420 GCA_051959385.1 Rhizobiaceae bacterium
GGTTCGCTCGCCACCTTCGCCTCGTGCACGATCCGCCCATCGGCGTCGACAACGCACACGCTCGTTTCCTTGACCGACACGTCCAATCCGGCAAAGTATTCCATGCTGCGCTTCTCCTTCGATGCTTGAGGCCACCCAGCATGGACCTCGTTTCTCCATCGCCTGAAGCGCAGCATCCAATGCCTCCATGGGCAACCGGCAAGGCCGATTACCCCATCTTCTGACCCTTCGACAGGCTCACCCTTCGACAGGCTCAGGGTAAGGAAATTGGGAAGCGGGCGCGAGGCCATGCCTCTCAATATGATTGACTGGCACGGCGACATCCCGCGCCCGCCGGCTCTCTTTTCGACCGTCGCCTTCTCTCGAAGGACAACAGCCGCCTCCATCTGAGCCCGGGTCACGTTAACCCACCGCCGGAGGCACCGATCCCTCCCCACCAAACCACCGTCATGATCGGTGTTCCCGTTGGAAGGGACTGCGGCGGATTATGTCCCAAGCGCGGAAAGCGTGGATAAGAGCAAATGGCGAAATCGTGAATGGTGAATGGAAAGAATGGGTTGGAGAAACCACCCGCGCGATCCTCTCCACGTTCACGCCTCTCCACACCGCGGCCAGCTCGACGCGCGTCATGCCGGTTTCCGTATGAAGCGAAGCGGAATACGGAAGACCGGCACCCATTCCGTCGCATCGAAGGTTTCCCGAACTTTGCGAAGGACTGACAGTCACTCAAGCTCGTTGTGAACCGCCAGCGTAGCCCGCACGGCTGCGGAATGATCCCGGACAGGCCGCCCTCACTGCGTTCGGACGACCTTCCGGATGAGGCGGTGGATGTCACCCCGCCACGCCGAGCTTCTTCTGCAGGCTGGTCGAGGACGTCGTGTACTGGAAGACGATGCGCTCGCCGGGGCTGATATAGCGCTTGGCCGCCTGCGCCATCAACGCGACCTCGTGGAAGCCGGAAAGAATGAGCTTCAGCTTGCCCGGATACCAGTTGATGTCGCCGACGGCGAAGATCCCGGGCTCGGAAGTCTGGAACTTCTCGGTGTCCACCGGGATCAGGTTCTCGTGCAGGTTCAGCCCCCAGTCGGCGATCGGGCCGAGCTTCATGGTCAGGCCGAAGAAGGGCAGCATGCGCGTGCAGGGGATTTCGACTTCGCCATGCGGGCCTTTGACGATGGCCGCCTGCAACTCTCCGCCCTCGCCCTTGAGCGCCGTGACCTGACCGATCTGGAAGCCGATCTTCTCCTCCTCGTGCAGCGCGAACATGCGGTTGACGCTGTCCGGCGCCGCGCGGAACTCGGCCCTGCGGTGGACCAGCGTCAGCCGGCGCGCCAGCGGCTGCAGGTTGAGCGTCCAGTCGAGCGCGGAATCGCCGCCGCCGACGATCAGGAGGTCGTGGTCGCGAAAATCCTCCATGCGGCGCACGGAATAGAAGACGCTCTTGCCCTCATATTCCTCGATGCCGGGTATGGGCGGCCGCTTCGGCTGGAAAGAGCCGCCGCCGGCCGCAATCACGATCGCCTTCGCCTCGAAGACCTCGCCTTCGTCGGTCGTCACCCGGAACGAACCGTCGTCGAGCTTCTCGAGGCCGGAGACCATGCGGTTGAAGGTGAAGCTCGGGCCGAATGGCTCGATCTGCTGCATCAGCTTGTCGACCAGGCCCTGCGCCGAGATGGAGGGCCATGCCGGGATGTCGTAGATCGGCTTCTCGGGATAGAGCTCCGCGCACTGGCCGCCGGGGCGGTCGAGAATGTCGATCAGATGACATTTCAGGTCGAGCAGGCCGAGTTCGAAAACCGCGAACAGCCCCACCGGGCCGGCGCCGATGACGAGAATGTCGGTCTTGATGCTGCTGCTCATATTTTCATCCTGGGCGCAAAGCCCTCAAAAACGTCGCTTGTTCCGGATTTGCGCCTGTCCGGCGCGGGACACTGTTCCCGGACCGCCATGCAATGCGGGAAATTCGCCTCTTTCGATTATCCCTGCCGCTCCGGCACGCGCACCACGAGGCCATCCAGTTCGTCGCGCACCTTGATCTGGCAGGAAAGGCGCGAATTCGGTCGGACATCGAAGGCGAAATCGAGCATGTCCTCTTCCATCGGCTCCGGCTCGCCGACGATGCCGGTCCATTCCTCGTCGACATAAACGTGGCAGGTGGCGCAGGCGCAGGCGCCGCCGCACTCCGCCTCGATGCCCGGAACGCCGTTCCTGATGGCGTTCTCCATCACCGTCGAGCCGTTTTCGGCATCGAGCTCGAACGGCGTGCCATCGAAGGCGATGAGGGTGATCTTGGTCATCGGCAGTCCCAGGGGTGATCGTGGAGGCGGACGGCCGCAACGGCCGGAAAGTTCTCGCAAAAAAGGGTCCCCGCCGAGATAACTGCTCGCGGCCGCAAGTCAACTGCCCCGCAGCGACATGAGTTCGCAGGCCCGGCGCCACTGCTCAGCGGCTGATGGCGGCGATGAAGTCGCGCACTTCTTCTATGCGTCGCGACAGGGCCTTGAGTAGCGGCCTGGATTCGGCGTCGGCCTCGACCGACGAGGCGGCTTCCGCCACCGCGAAGGCGCCGATCCCGAGAGCCGACCCCTTGAGGCCGTGCGCCAGTTCGCGCCGCTCGTCGGGTTCGGCGCTGCAAATCCTTTCGTAGACGGTGGTCGCCTGGTGCAGGAACAGGGAAAGCACTTCCGCTTCGACCGTACGGTCGCCCAGCGTCTGGCGTTCGAGATGGGCGAGATCGATGGGTCTGGCGCGCGCCGCGCCGCACTGCTCGCCGCCCGGCATCGAAAAGCCGACGGCCTCCGTATCATCCGCCTTCATTCATCGCCCTCCGGCCGCATGCTCCCGCACCGACGCTAGGCAGTTTGGATGGACATCGCGTTAACGCAGGGTTGGCGCCTAACGCACTTTTCAGGGGATCATGCTCCTATTAACCCTATGTTTAAACTTTTACCCATCGCCGGGAATGCAGGTTTGCTTTAAGCCGGTGTATCACTACGATACGGTGGGACACGATGTGGGCACCGTAGTCTAAAATAAGCCTCATACGCGGGCAACGAGGGGTCCCCAGGGGCGGCTCCGCGTAGACAAAAGCAGGATCAATGCGGCATGGCGCGTAAAACCTCCCCCCTTCAGAACATCGACAGCGACGTCGCGCGCGAACTGGAAGAGGCGCTGAACATCGACCTCGATCCGAGCGGTTCGGAGGGAGACCTGGACATAGCCGCATCCATGGCGGAACTGGAGGCGCAGATTGCGCGCGCCGCGGACGAACTGGCGCGCGAGGAGAAGGCGCAGAAGGCGGCGGCAACGCCCGAAAGGGAGGAGACGTTCGCCTCGAGGCCCGCAAGGGAAGAGGCGTTCGCGTCAAGGCCCGAAAGACAGGAGGCGCTTGCCTCCACCCCGGCCGTCGCGCCCGCAAAGCCCACTCAGACGGCGAATTCCGCCCCGAACGCATCGGCCCAGAACCTATCTGCCCAGAATGTATCCGGCCTGAAAGGTCCGGCCAAGCCGGCGCCGCAGCCCGAGCCGACGGCAAAGGTCGCGGCCGAGCTGCGTCCGTCCAAGCCTGCGCCTGCCGCAGCGCCGCAGCCGCTCCGCCAGCAGCCGGCCAATGACGACCGCCAGAAGGACTACCGTGCCGTCCTGGCACAGATGAACCGCCGCGCGCCGAGCACCATCTATTGGCTCGTCGCAGCCCTGTCGGTGATATGGGTGGCGGGCGGCCTCATGCTCGGGCACCTGCTATACGCGCCCGGTATATGGCAGATCCGCTCCGTCGGGCAGCTCATGGGCGCGCCCTACGCCATCGCGCTCGGCCTCGGCATCGTCCTGCCGATCGTCCTGTTCTGGGCGTTCGCCGTCATGATTCGCCGGGCGCAGGAAATGCGCATGATGGCGCGCTCCATGACGGAAGTGGCCTTCCGGCTCGCCGAGCCGGAGCATCTCGCCCAGGACCGCGTGATGACCGTCGGTCAGGCGGTGCGCCGCGAAGTGCAGGCGATGGGCGAGGGCATCGAACGCACGCTCGCGCGTGCCGTCGAGCTGGAGACGCTCGTCCATACCGAGGTCAACGAGCTCGAACGCGCCTATTCGGACAATGAGGCGCGCATCCGCGCGCTGGTGGACGGGCTTGGCAATGAGCGTGACGCGGTCGTCAGCCACGCCGAGCGCGTCCGCGCCTCGATCGTTGGCGCGCACGAGCAGTTGCACAGCGAACTGAGCGCCGCAGGCCAGGGGATCCACGACAATATTCTCGGCGCGTCTTCGCTGCTGGCTTCCGCTGTCTCGGAGGCCGGCAACCGGCTGATCGATCGGCTGAACGATTCGAGCACGACCATCCATGAAGGCATCGCCGAGCGCATGGACGCGCTTGCCGACCAGATCAGCACGTCCGGCGAAGCCTTTGCCAGCCTGCTCGACACCCGCGTCGCCTCGCTCAGGCAGGGCGCCGAAGAAGCCGCCCGCTCGCTTTCCGACATCCTCAACGACCGCACCAATGGCATGGTGTCGCTGCTCGGCGGGGCGACCGACACATTCACCAGCGAATTCGATACGCGCCTTGCGGCGATCGAGCGGACGCTTGCCGAGCGCGGCCAGTCGCTCATCAGCGAGTTCGAGACCCGCGCCGAGGCGCTCGACGCCGGAACGCAGAGGCTGAACGCGGCGCTGGAGGCGCGCGCGCGGCAGATCAACGATTCCCTGGTTGAGCGGGCGCGCGAGATCGCCACCGCCTTCACCGGCGGCAAGCAGGAAATCGCCACCGCGATCGACGAGGGCCGCCTCGCGATCTCGAGCGAGCTTTCGCAGCTCGTCACCTCGACTTCCTCCATGCTGGAAGCGCGGGCAAACGAATTCGGCGAACGGCTGGCCGCCAGCCGCCAATCGATGTCGAGCGCGCTTGCCGCCGACCTCGCCAGGCTGGAGGAATCCCGCGCCGGTATCGAGGCGATCTTCGCCGGTCACGCCGAAATGCTGGCGAAGGGCCGCGAAGGCATGGCGGAAATCGTCGCCGCGGATCTCGCGAAAATCGGCGAGATGCGCGCCGAGATCGACCAGGCCGTCGAGCGCCAGCTCGCCAATTTCGGCGAGGGCCGCGAGCGGCTTTCCGCCGCGCTGCAGGAGGATCTGCGCAGGCTGGTCGCATCCCGCGACGAGATCGACCAGGCTGTCTCGAACCATGTCGGCAAGCTTGTCGAGGGCCGCAACATCCTGCGGCGCGCGCTCGAGGAGGATCTCGGCAGGCTCTCGGACGTCCGCGGCGAAATCGACGCCGCCGTCGCCGGCCATGTCAGCCAGCTCGCCGAAGGCCGCTCCAACGTCCAGCAGATGCTGCGCGAGGAATTGGAGAGGCTCGCGGCGATGCGCGGCGACATCGAAACGGCGATCGAGACGCATGTGGCCAGGCTCGCCGACAGCCGCACCTTGTTGTCCGGCGCGATCGACGGCGATCTCGAAAAGCTGGAGCAGACGCGCGCCAACATCGACAGCATCGTGCGCGAGCACATTGCCAAGCTGGCGGAAGGCCGCGATCTGCTGTCCACGGCTCTCGAACACGACCTCCAGAAGCTCGCCGATACGCGCGCGGAGGCGAACGAGGTGCTGGCGCAGCATGTCGAGCGCATCGCCGCCTCGCGCGACGAGATCACTTCGGCCCTGTCCGTCGATATCGACAGGATCGAGGACGCGTTCCGCCGGCAGACCGGCGTCATCGAGGAACGCACCGCGAGCATGCGCAGTGCGCTGGAAACCGGCGTGCACAACGTGCGCAATGTCCTGGCGGACACCGCTGTCGTGGTGGCCGGCGCACTGCGCGAGAAGGTGCTGGAAGTCACCAATTTGCTCAACGAGGAGGCGGGCAAGGCGTTCACCGACACCGACCGCCAGATCGCCCAACGCGCCGAGCAGACTTCGGCCGCCCTTGCCGCGCGCGCGGCCGATATCAGCCGCGCGTTCGACGAAGCCGACCAGCGCCTCATCACCCGTGTGGAGGAGACCGCGAACGCACTCGCCGCACGCGCCTCCGCGATCGGATCGAGCTTCGAGGAAGCCGACCAGAGGCTCGCCGCACGGATGGGCGAAGCGGCCGAGGCGCTGCGCGCCAGGTCGGACGAGATCCTGCAGGCTTTCGATCAGACCGATCACCGCCTGGCGGAGCGCGTCGAGGAGATTGCGCGGCGGCTCGCCGAAAAGGCCGAGGAGACGGCCGCGATCCTCGTGCAGCGGACCGCGGAAGCCGCCAGCACCTTCGACGGCGTCGACCAGAAGCTCGTCGCCCGGGCCGAGGAAACGGCCGACGCCCTCATGCGCCGCACCGCCGAGATCGCCAGCGCCTTCGACGGCGCCGACAGGAAACTGGTCGCACGCGCCGAGGAGACGGCCACGGCGCTGCTCGGCCACGTCGCCAGCATCGCCGGCACCTTCGAGGAGGCGGACCAGCGCATCATCGCGCGCACCCACCAGACCTCGGCCGAGCTGCATGCCCGCGCCGGCGCAATCCAGGAAGCTCTGGACGGCATCGACCGCGTGCTCGCGGCGAGCGCCGAGCAACTCGCAGGCCGGCTGAGCGGCCAGATCAGCGAGGCGGAGACGCGCCTTGCGGCGGGCGCCGAGACAATCGGCGAGAAGCTGCAGGAAAAGGTGGCGCAGGCGGAGCGGCAGCTCATCGCGCGCGCCAACGCCATCGCCGAGACCTTCTCGGCGGTCAACGAGCATATCGGCGAGCGGACGAACGACGCCGCCAAGACGATCGAGGGGCATACGCGCGAGCTCAACACGATGCTTGCCGCCCGCTCCACCGACATCGCCAGGATCCTCGAGGATACGGCAAAGCCGCTGATCGACAGCTTCGCCGCGAGCGGCGGCGAGTTGCAGAAGAGCCTGGAGGACGCGACGCAGCGAGCCACCGAGCGCCTGCGGGCGGAGAACGCCGCGCTGGTCAACGCGCTCGCCAGCCGCACCGCTGACACGCTTGCCGCGGTGGAAGGGTCGCGCAACAGCCTCTCGGAAACGGTCAGCGATCTTATCGGCCGCCTCGCCGGCTCCAATGCGCAGCTTGCCGAACTCATCGAGAATGCGGCGGCGAACCTTTCGGTCATCGACGAGAAGCTATCCGGATCGACGCAGAGCTTCGCCGCGACGACCGAGAAGGCGGCCCAGACCTTCTCGAGCTCGGCCCGCCTGATCGACGCCAATACAGGCAAGCTCAGCGAGCTTTCCTCGGCTACGCTGAAGGAAATCGCGACCATAGCCGCCCGCTTCGACGAGCACGGCAAGATGCTGGCGAGCGCTTCCGACCTGCTTGGCTCGGCACAAGGCAATCTCGCCTCCACGCTGGACGACCGCCAGACGGCGCTCGAGGAACTTGCGGTCGGCCTCGTCAAGAAATCCGAGGACATTGAGCGCGTCATGCGCTCCTTCGAAGATCTCGTCGGGCGGGCGCTCGAAAAAGCCGAGGGCCGCACGCGCGAATCGACCGAGCAGATCCGGCGCGCGATCTCGGAAGTCGTCGATTCGGCTGCGCAGCGTTTCGCCGACGCCACCGTCGAAATCCGGCGCACCGCCAACACGATCCGCACCGAACTGGAGGAGACCAGGGCCGAGTTGAAGAAGGGCGTGCTGGACCTGCCGCAGGAGACAAAGGAATCGACCACGGCCATGCGCCGCGCCGTCTCCGAGCAGATCAACGCGCTCAAGGAACTGTCGGAAATCGTGGCTAAATCCGGCCGCACCTTCGACGTCTCCGAACGGCCTGGCGCGCGTCCGGCACGGCAGGCGCCGGCGCAGCCGACGTTAGAGGCCCCGCGCGGATCAGGCAGCGCGGCGCCCGCTTTCGTTCGCGAACGCAACGCCCCGCCCACCGAACCGGCGCCGCGTCCCGCCCCTCAGGAGGATCGCCGCGTAGCGCGGCGTGACGCCGAGCAGGCGCCGTCGGGCGGCGGCTGGGTGCGCGATCTGCTCCGCGGCGCCTCGCGCGAGGAACAGGCGGCGCGCCCGGCAGACGCCGCCCCGCGCGTAAACGGCCAGCCTCGCTCGCCGCTGCACGTGGTGGAGTCGCTCAACTCGCTATCGGTCGATATCGCCCGAGCCATCGACCACGAAGCCTCGGTCGAGCTCTGGGAACGCTACCGGCGCGGCGAGCGCAACGTCTTCACCCGCCGGCTCTACACGCTGAAAGGCCAGCAGACCTTCGACGAGATCCGGCGCAAATATCAGTCGGACAGCGAGTTCCGCGCCGCCGTCGACCGCTATTGCGATGATTTCGAGAAGCTGCTCGACGATGTCGGCCGCGGCGACCGCGACAATATCATGGCGCAGACCTATCTCACCTCGGATACGGGCAAGGTCTATACGATGCTGGCGCATGCCGCCGGCCGACTGGGCTGAGTGCACGAGGCGGCGGCTTCGCCGCCGCCGTTTCATGCGGACATAGTGCCAACGACTCCGGAGTTGGCGTGTGGCGGGTCTCGGTTGAGAACCTTCATGTGATGAGGGCTGATCTCATCCTCGCCGACATGGATTCCTGACACTCTCCGCTCCTTTCAGTCGCTCACGAGGTCGGGAATGACGGCTATCATTTGGCGTTCCTGCCAATCACCCACTTTGGGAATTCGCCGAGAGGAACAGTGCAATCCGTCATTCCCGACCTCGTGAGCGAGTCCCCGGGTCGTGCCCTTCGGCGAGCCCGATGACAGGGTCCACGAAACGGAGAGTGTCGGGAATCCATGCCTCGGCGCGCGAAAGCCAAAGCCGCCGACGTACGGGCCGGACGGCCTCAGGTACCGCATTTCGCAGGAAGCCGCGAACGCGAGGTAGGCTAGCAGGCAGCGTAGCCCGTCTCGCCGCTCACATGACCGAGGCGGACCAGTCCAGGATTTCCGTCGCCGCCTGGCCGAAGGCGCGGTCGAGCGCCTTGATGTACGCGTCGTTGCCGGCGCCGACGACCGGGGCTGTGGCCTCGAAAAGCTTTTCGGCCCGGACGACGCCGTTGCGGTCGTTGAGGACGCGGATGTAAAGCTTGACGTCCGCCCGGGCGCCGCCGTCTATCCGGATGTCGAAGGAGCGGATGTCGGCGATGATCTGGTAGTCGATCGCAAGCCCCTCGCCCGGCCGGCCGACACCGCCGAAGCGGCCGGACTTCTGAAAGGTTTCGGCGAGCCTCGCCTGCACGACTTCCGGCAGCCGATCCGCCCACTGCACGCCCTTGAGATATTCGATCCTGCCGGGCTTCGGCTCGATCACGATATTCTGGCTGTCGAAGGCCTTGATGGCGGTCGGGTTGGCGACCAGCACCTGGAGGCGGCGTTCTCGTCTGCCCGGCTCCGGCTGCGGAGCGGAGAGGTCATAGGTGTCGAGCGGCTTGGAGCCACCGCCAAGAAGCGCACAGCCCGGGAGGAAAAGCGTCAGCGCGGCCGCCGCCAGACTATGCCTCAGTTTCACCCGCTCCCCGCCCCGAAAAGGACGGCCCCTGCTGCCGCGAGCTTCCGTCTTGGGATGCTCGTTTTCCAAAGTCAATGTCGCGCCCGCCCATCGTAGCGCGGAACGGTGCCGCTATCCCCGCCGGTAAGGATGCGCTGCGGGTTTCGCGCCAAGCTTTCCACAGCTTCGTCGATGTGGGTGACCGCCCGGCGCATTTCCTGCACGAGATCATTGACGTTGCGCAGCCCCTGGTCGGAGAAGTGCGCGATCCCGCTGGTGATCGGGCCGAGCTTGGCGTTCAGCGTGTCGGCGACCTGCTTGAAGGATTTCAGCGTGTCGCTCGCCTGCCGCATCAATCCGTTGGCGTCCCCCGAGCCGAGCAGCTTGTCGACCTTGGCAAGGACGCCGTTCACGCGCACGGACGCATCGTTCAGCCGTTGCGATATCTCCTTGGCATTGCGAACGATTTCGTCGACGTCGTCGGCGTGGTTGCCGATCTTGTCCGCTGTCTTGGCGACGGCGGAAATCGCGGCGTTCGCCGTCTGGCTGGCGTTCTTGATGTTGTCGATCGCCACCCTCACGCTTGCCGGATCGACGGCGTCGATCACCTTGTCCACCTTGGAGATCGTGCCCTTGGCGCTGTCGGAAAGATCGTGGACCGATTTCACGGTCGAGTCGACATTGGCCATGATCTTGTCGAGCTGACTGGACGCCGATTTCAGCCGCTCGGTGAAGGTGTCGACGTTCGCGACAATGTGGGCGACCTTGTCGCGATCGACCGAATCGAGGATCCGCTTCGCCGAATCGAGGGTGCCGCCGAGCTTGCCGGAGACGCCCTGCAGCGTATCGGAGAGCTTGCCGGCGCTCGCCAGGAAGTTGTCGACGCCGCCCGCGTTCTTCTTCAGCGCCTCGGAGAAGACTTCGACGTTCTTGATCGTCTGGGTCAGCGGCCCGCGCGAATCCTGCACGAAACCCTGCAGCCCGGTGAGGACGGTATCGGCGCGCTTGAAGATATCCTGCGCGCTTTCGAGAAGATTGGTCACGGCCGAAGGATTGGTCTTGATCTCGGCGACACCCCCTTCCTTCTCGGCTTTATCGAAGAGGTTTTCGGCCGCCGCCGCGGTCTCGTCCTTGCCGACGCCTGATATCTCGATGTTCGCCTGCCCTGTCAGGCCGGCGATGCCGACATTGGCCTCGGACGCCGTGGTCACGGGCGTGTCGCGGTTCACCTCCGCGTCCGCCACCGAAAACTTGGAATTGGTCGGGTCGATATAAACGCGCTTGATGTCGCCCACCTTGACGCCGTTGAAGAGCACGGCGCTGCCCCGCCCGAGCCCTGCGGCCGAGCCGGCGATGCGGAAGCGGAGAAGCGCGGTGTCGCCGGATGCGCCGATCCGGGCCGTCCAGTAGACGAAGCCGAACGCGGCCAGGATGGCGAGGATGGTGAAAATCCCGACGGCGATATAGTTGGCGCGTGTTTCCATGCGTCAGACCCTGCTTTCCGCTTGGGTGGTGGTGGACGGGCCAAGCCTCGGCCTCGCCTTGAGGTCGAGCTGGCGCGCCCGCTTGCCGCGAAAATAGGACTTTACCCACGGCTCCTCGCTGGCGAGCATGTCCTCTATCGTCCCCTGCACCAGCACCTTCTTGTTGCCCAGCACCGCGATCCGGTCGCAGGCCGAGAACAGGCTGTCGAGGTCGTGCGTGACCATATAGACGGTCAGCCCCATCGTGTCGCGCAGCTTCGCGACCAGCTCGTCGAATTCCGCCGCGCCGATCGGGTCGAGGCCGGAAGTCGGCTCGTCGAGGAACACGAGGTCGGGGTCGAGCGAAAGGGCGCGCGCCAGCGCCGCGCGTTTGATCATGCCGCCCGACAGTTCCGACGGATATTTCTCGGCCGCATCCGGCGCGAGGCCGACGAGCTCGATTTTCAGCCGCGCCAGCTCGTCCATCAGCTTCTGCGGCAGGTCCAGATATTCGCGCATCGGGATCTGGATGTTCTCCTTGACGGTGAGCGCGGAAAACAGCGCTCCGTGCTGGAAGAGCACGCCGAGCCGCATATCGACCAGCATGCGCTCTGCATCGCTCGCGCGATCGAGATCGACGCCGAACACCTTGATCGTGCCCGCCTGCTTCTTGTTCAGGCCGAGGATGGTCCTGAGCAGGACCGACTTGCCGGCGCCGGATGCGCCGACGAAGCCCAGTATCTCGCCGCGATAGACATCGAGCGACAGGTCCTTCAGCACCTGCGTCTTGCCGAAGGACACGTCGATGCCGCGCGCTTCCAGCACGATTTCGGGATTGTTGCCGTTTGTCTCGGCCGCCCCGCTTGCTGATTCTGCCGCTTCGCTCATCAGGGTTTCCGCTCAGAAATTGATCGCGGCATAGAACATGGCGAAGAGGCCGTCGACGACGATGACGACGAAAATCGACTTCACCACAGACGCCGTGACGCGCTCGCCAAGCGATTCGGCGCTGCCGCCGACCTTCATGCCTTCCACCGATGCGATGATGCCGATGATCATGGCCATGAACGGCGCCTTTATGAGGCCGGCCCATATGGTGCTCACGTCGATGGCGTCGCGCATGCGGTCGAGAAAAGCCGCCGGGGCGATCCCGGAATAGAGCCAGGCGGTCGCCATGGCCCCGCCGATGGCCGCGAAATTGGCGGCGATCGTCAGGCACGGCAGCATGATGACCAGCGCGACCAGCCGCGGGAAGACGAGCACGCCGACCGGATTGAGGCCGATCACGGTCAGGGCGTCGACTTCCTCGCGCATCTTCATCGAGCCGATTTCGGCCGTGATGGCGCTGCCGGAACGGCCGGCGATCATGATGGCGGTCAGGAGCACGCCCATTTCGCGCAGTACGAGGATGCCGACCAGGTCGACCGTGAAGATTTCGGCGCCGAAATAGCGGAGCTGGAAGGCGCCCTGCTGGGCGACGATGGCGCCGACGATCGACGACATCAGCACGACGACGGGAATGGCGCCGACGCCCATTCGGTCCATCTGGTGCACGATCGCCGCGATGTTCACGCCATGCCCGCGCCCGAGCTTCATCTGCGAGCCGCGGATGGTGGCGCCGAGAATGTTCATGCTCATCAGGAAATCGTCGCGGATGCCGTACATCGTGCGGCCGACCGCCTCGAAGAAGGCGAGAATGCCGAGACCTCGGGCCGGCGGGGGAACCGGCTCGTTCTCGTTGGCGGCCTGGTGGACCGCCGACAACAGCGTCGATACCGCCTCCGAAGCGCTCGCGATCCGGATTTCCATTCCGCGCGCCGCGCAGGCCGCAAGAAACCGCTCGACGATCCATGCGCCGGCCGTGTCCATCTTCTCGACACCCGAAAGGTCAAGGATAATCCGGCCGCCGTCCTCCGCAGTCTCCAGGTCGCGCAATTCGGAATCGAGCGCGGCGACCGTGCGCGTGGTCCACACGCCGGAAAGCGCAACCTTGCGGCCGCCGTCCGTGTCGGAGACGGCAACCTGCGGCCGGCTTTCCTCGCCGACATCGGCAGCCTTGCTGCTTTTCCTTGACGTGATGCCGAACATGCAACCGGTCTTAGAGCAACAAAAGGGCAAAGGAAATCAATTCTCCGGCGCTGGAGAGGCGCCGCCGGTCAATGCGCCGCGACGTGTGTGGAGATGGCCACTATCGACGTGCTCCGTGGCGCGCCGAACAGCGGGAACGGGTCGTCAGCCCACGATATTTCGTGCAATTTCCCGCGGCGACGCCCCTGCGATTCGCCGCGAATGGAGGACTTCCGCTCTCGGCTCCCGATTTAGGGTTGCGGCTGAACCGCGGAGAATATAAGGCTCTGCGCGGTTCGGAGCGTAGCGCAGCCCGGTAGCGCACTTGACTGGGGGTCAAGGGGTCGTGGGTTCGAATCCCGCCGCTCCGACCATTTTTTCCTGGGTCCGTTCCGGACACATAGGCAACGGATTATACCTGAGACATGGGTGACAAACCCGTTCCAGGCAGCCGTCGCCAGTCGCCGTATGTCAGCCTGCCCGTTCGATTCGGATAACCTGCGCCTTGTCGATCAGGTGACCGTCCTTAGTGATCCCCTCGACGGCGCGCCGCACGGCCGCCTCGGTCGTCTCGTGCGTGACCAGGATCACCGTCTTCTGCGTGTCCGACGGCTTGCCGCCGGCGTGCTGTACGATCGATTCGAGCGAGATGTCGCTGTCGGCCATGCGCTTGGCGATGGCGGCGAAGACGCCGATGCGGTCATAAACGGTCAGCCGGATGAAATAGCCGCCGGCATGCGCCCGCATGCGCGCCTTGCGATAGGGCTTCAGCTCCTTCGCCGGCCGGCCGAACACCGGCCCGTGCTGGAAGCCCGGCCGGCTCTTGGCGATGTCGGCTATGTCGCCGATGACTGCGGAGGCGGTGGCGCTGCCCCCTGCCCCCGGGCCGGACAACAGCAGCTCGCCCAATATGTCCGTCTCGATGGCGACCGCGTTGGTCACCCCGTGCACCTGCGCGATCACGCTTGCCGTCGGCACCATGGTCGGGTGCACGCGCTGTTCGATGCCGCTGTCGGTCGCCTGGGCGACGCCGAGAAGCTTGATGCGGGAGCCGAGTTCGGCCGCCGCCTGGATATCGGCCTGGGTGATGTTGGAGATGCCTTCCATGTAGATGTCGCCGGCCGAGATGCGGCTGCCGAAGGCGAGGCTTGTCAGGATGGCGAGCTTGTGCGCGGTGTCGTGGCCCTCGATGTCGAAGGTCGGATCGGCCTCGGCATAACCGAGGCGCTGCGCGTCCTTCAGGCACTCGTCGAAGGAAAGCCCCTCGGCCTCCATGCGGGTCAGGATATAATTGCAGGTGCCGTTCAGGATGCCGAAGATGCGGCCGACGGAATTGCCGGCGAGCGCCTCGCGCAGCGTCTTGATGACCGGGATGCCGCCGGCCACCGCAGCCTCGTAATTGAGGAGCACGCCCCTCTTCTCGGCGGCCTCCGCAAGCGTCAGCCCATGGCGGGCGAGGAGCGCCTTGTTGGCGGT
>JBQCFH010000362.1:0-19952 GCA_051959385.1 Rhizobiaceae bacterium
CGAAAGCGTCAGCGGCATGATGTGTCCGTGGCTCGACCTGTCATCGGTAACTTGTTCTTCGACAAACGTGCTCAGGCCGCATCGGCGACGCGCTCGGCCTCGAACCATGCGGTAAAGGCGGCTTTTTCCGCTTCGCTGAGATGAAGGTAGTGCTTGGTCCGCCTCAGCAGGATGTCGTCTGGCGTGCGCGCCCATTCCTTCTGGACCAGGTAGCGGACTTCCGCCTCGTAGAGCAGCCCGCCATGGTGACGGCCGAGCCCGGCCAGGCCGGTCGCGCCCGCCACCACGTCCCTGGTCCGCGTTCCGTAGAGCCGGCCGTAGTGATGAACGAGCGCGCGCGGCATCCAGGGATAGGCATCGCGAAGGCTGTTCACGAAGGTCTCGAAATCCGCGTTCGGCATTTCGCCGCCCGGCAGCGGCGCGTTCTCGGTCCAGTCCGGGCCCATCCGGGGGAAGACATGCTTCAGCCGGTGCATGCCGCGCTCGGCGAGCTCGCGGAAAGTGGTGATCTTGCCGCCGAAGACGTTGAGCAGCGGCGCCCCGCCGCTCTCGTCAAGGTCGAACACGTAGTCGCGCGTCACCGCCGACGGATTGCCCTTGCCGTCGTCGAAGAGCGGCCGCACGCCGGAGAAGCTGTAGAGCACGTCCTCGCGCCTGAGCTTTTCCTTGAAATAGCGGTTCACCGCGGCGACGAGGTATTCGATCTCGCCCTCGTCGGCCTCCACGTCCTCGGGCCGGCCCTCATAGCCGATATCGGTCGTGCCGATCAGCGCCTTGTCGCCCTGATAGGGATTGATGAAGATGACGCGCCGGTCGTGGTTCTGCACCAGATAGGCGTTCGCGCCCGCCCAGAATTTCGGCACGATGATGTGGCTTCCCTTGACGAGCCGGACGTTTCGCGACGAATTCGAGCCGGCCACGCGGCCGATGACGTCCGATACCCACGGCCCCGCGGCGTTGACGATGCAGCGGGCGCGGAAGCTGCGGCTGTCGCCGGTGAGCCTGCTGCGCGTCGTCACGGTCCAGGCGCCGTTCTCGCGCCGCGCCGAAACGACGGGCGTCCGGGTGAGCACCTCGGCGCCGCGCTCGGCCGCGTCGACGGCGCTCAGCGCCACCAGCCGCGCATCGTCCACCCAGCAGTCGGAATATTCGAAGCCGCGCGTGTACCGGTCGAGCAGCGGTATGCCTTCCGGGTCGCGCGTCAGGTCGAGCGTGCGCGTTCCGGGCAGCTTCCTGCGGCCGCCGAGATGATCGTAGAGGAACAGGCCGAGACGGATGAGCCAGACCGGCCGGTCCTCGGGGCTGTGCGGCAGCACGAAGCGCATCGGCCAGATGATGTGGGGCGCCGCCTTCAAGAGCACCTCGCGCTCGATCAGCGCCTCGCGCACCAGCCGGAATTCGTAATATTCGAGATAGCGCAGGCCGCCATGGACGAGCTTCCCGGACCGCGAGGACGTCCCCTCGGCGAGATCGTCCTTCTCGCACAGCACGACCGACAGCCCGCGGCCGGCCGCATCCCGGGCGATGCCGGCGCCGTTGATGCCGCCGCCGATGACGAGGATATCGACCGTTTTCGGTTCGGCGCTCATGTCATTCTCCTTCAAGCGGCCGGGCGCCCGTGGATGCGTTGCGGCGCGCGGCGGCAAGCGCTTCCCATATCGGGCCGAGCGCATGCCGTGCCTTGCTGAACGCCGGGAAGAGCCGGTCGTAGGCGGCAACCAGCGCCGGGTCCGGCGGTTCAACGGGTCCAAGCAATGGCGTCACCCATTCGCCGATGCAGGCGCTCATGTCCGGATAGGCGCCGATGGCAACGGCCGCCATCATCGCCGCGCCTGCGGCGCCGGCTTCCTCGCGCGAGGACATGCGAACCGGCGCATGGACGGCGGCCGAGAATATGCCGCGCAGGCCCTTGGAGCGCGCCGCCCCGCCGGAAAGGCGGACTTCCGCCGGCAGATCGCCCATGGCCGCGTAGCAGTCGCGCATCGCAAGGCCGAGCCCCTCGATCACGGCGCGGACGAGGTCCGGGAAGCGATGGTTCGTGGAGAGGCCGATGAAGCCGGCGCGCGCGTTGGCATTGACGAACGGCCCGCGCTCCCCGGCCTCGGAAATGTAGGGTTGATAGACGATCCGGCCGGGGCGGCTCGCCGCGAGCCAGCCTTCGATGCGCTCGACGAGTTCGCGATGGGTCACGTCGTGTCCCAGGTCCTTCAGAACTTCCGCCGCCAGGCCCAGCACCCAGTCGATGTTCAGCGAAGTGGCCATGTTGGTCTGCATCTGCGTCACCAGGCCGGGGACGGGCAGCGCCATGACGTAGCCGGTCCTCTCTTCGTTGAGGTGGACGGCATCGACGGCCACGCTGCGCATGTGCACGCCGGTCGAGCCGACGATGGAGCAAGCCACGTCGCCGCCATCGCCGCACACGCCCGCTCCGAGCCCGGTCATGACCATGTCGACATAGCCGAGGCTGACCGGCGTGCCGGCGCGCAACCCGATCTGTGCGGCGGCTTCGGCAGTAAGCGGATGCGTAGCGGTCGAGCCGTCGAGGATGTCCGGAAGGAGATTGCGCCGGTGCGAGAGGCCGAGCGCCTCGATCACGGTACCGTCATATCGGCGCGTGCGGAAATTGCCGAAGGTGAAGCTCGCCTCCGACGGGTCCGTCGCGCGCACTCCCGTCAGGTTGAGGTAGAGCCAGTCCTTGCAGTGCAGCGCCACCTCCGCCCGGTCGAGCAGTTCGGGCGAATGGCGGTCCATGTGGGCTAATTGGCTGCCCTGCTGGCAGGTGTTGAGCCCGGTGCCGGTAGCCTCGAAGCGGGAACGGCCGAGCGGTCCCGCCGCCAGCTTCTCGACCGTGGCCGCCGCGCGCGCGTCGAGCCGGAGCCATGCGTCGGCGACCGGCCGGTTGCCGGCGCCGACCAGCCAGGTACCGTCGCCCTGGCCTGTCACCGCGACGGCGGCGGTGCGCTCGGCCAAGCGCTCTACCTTTTCTCCGAGACCGCGAAGGGCGGCCATGCAATCGCGCCAGGTCCGTTCGAGCGACTGCGTCGCCGAACCGTCGGCGCCCGAGACGTAGCGGTTCGGGATGGAAGCCGCGCCGATCTGGCGGCCGCGCAGATCGAAGGCGACTGCCTTGACGACGGAAGTGCCGGAATCGACCCCGATGATGAATTCAGCCCCGGCCACGAACATCTCCGGCTTCGATCAGGCGGTATTTCAGGCGTAACGACGCCATTCCGATCTCCTGCTTATCCGACCCACTTATATCATAATGATAACGCAACATCTGATTTTTTTTGCAAATAGCGCAATTTCTTGCGGATTTGCACCTCATTGAGGTCGCACGAGCAGCCGCGAGGGGCATCGATTGGGAAATTCGTCAAATCACAGACAAATACAATTTAACGTGCTTGACGCAATAAGTCACACGTATATAACATGGAAACCATAAAGCAGGGCACAAAAGCGGCGGGAGGAGAAGCCGCAATGTCGCCCAAAGCGAGGAATCCGATGCGACGGAACCGAATGCGTTAGCCGCGCCGCTGACCGGCGGCTGTCGCGGGGCCGTTGCCGGGCTCGCGTGCTGTCGCGCTCACCCGCCTCGAAGGGCCTGATATGAACGCCATTCCAACTCACGCTCCGAAAGCCCCGGCCAAGCCGCGCCGTAATCTCTTGATCGCGATCGGCCTCGGAGTGGTGGTCCTCGCGGCGATCGGCTTCGACACCAAGGTCGTGAAGATCGGCTCGGAGAACGACGTGCGCCAGGAGGCGTTCTCTCCGGACGAGTTCGGGAAGAAGGCGTTCCCCCGCATCCAGGCCTTCGTCGAGCAGCATGCCGTCGATGCGGCGACGTTCGCGCAGGCCGTCCTGGCGGACAAGAAGGCCGCAGCCAAGCAATACGGCACCGCCTCCTCGACCGGCGCCATCATACCGATCAAGCTGACGGCGGTCGCCGGCACGGCCAAGTCGGGCGTCTATGATCTCAAGGCCGAGGGCGTGCCGGACGAAATCCATGTGCGCGTGCAGACGGGGCCAGCGATCAACGGCACGGATTTGCGCGACGCGCCCGGCGATATCGCCTTCGGCGAGTTCAAGAACCAGATCGAGTACCAGGACGCCGGCTCGGGCATCAACCGCGCCATGAAAAAGGCCGTCCTGGACCCGATCGATACGGCCAATCTCTCCGGCAAGACGCTCGACATCGTCGGCGCCTTCCGCCTGATCAATCCGAAGAACTGGCTGATCACGCCCGTGAAGGTCACGGTCCGATGAGCGATGTTCCTTCCGCCCGGCCGGCGGGCGAGGTGGTCCTGGCGGCCCGCAACATCGCGAAATCCTTCGGCAGCATCCATGCGCTTAAGGGCGTGAACTTCGACATCCATCGCGGGCAGGTGACGACGCTCTTCGGCGAGAACGGCGCCGGCAAGTCGACGCTCATGAAGATCCTTTCCGGCGTGTTCCAGCCGAGTTCGGGAGAGATCATCCTCGACGGCCAACCGATCGTCTTCTCGTCCTCCACCGATGCGCGAAATCACGGCATCTCCATCATCCACCAGGAACTCAGCCTCGCGCCGATCCTGTCGGTCCGCGACAATATCTTCATGGGACGGGAGATCACCGGCCTTACCGGCGTCGACTATGCCGAGGAGGAGCGGCAGGTTCGCGAGCTTCTCAAGGAACTCGAGGAGGAAATCGATCCGCTCACGCCGGTCGAGGAGCTGCGGCTCGGCCAGCAGCAGATCGTCGAGATCGCCCGGGCGCTGTCGGTCGAGAGCCGCATCCTCATCATGGACGAGCCGACATCGGCGCTCTCCGCGGCCGAAGTCGAGGTGCTGTTCAAGGTCATTCGCGACCTGACCGCCAAGGGCGTGTCCATCGTCTACATCTCGCACCATCTCGAAGAGGCGCTGCAGATCACCGACCATGCCGTCGTGCTGCGCGACGGGAACATGACGGCCTACGGCGCGCGCGCCGACATCGATCTCGAATGGATCGTGCGCAACATGGTCGGCGAGAACTACGATCTCGGCACCCCGCCGGCGGGCTACCAATTCGGCCCGGTCATGCTGTCGGTCCGCGACCTCACGGTCCCGGATCCGGCCGGGGGCGGATACAACGTGGTCGACCGCATGTCGCTCGACGTCAGGGCGGGCGAGATCGTCTGCATATACGGCCTGATGGGCGCGGGGCGGACGGAGCTTCTCGAGACCATCGCCGGCCGACTCGCCGCCACCTCGGGCGAAATCGTGCTCGACGGCAAGGAAATCTCGCATCTCTCGATCGCCGAACGCATAGCGCGCGGCCTCGCATTGGTGCCCGAGGATCGGCAGCGCGATGGGCTCGTGCAGACCATGAGCGTGGGCCAGAACCTGTCGCTCGCCTCGATCATGGAGTTCACGCGCGGCATCTTCACCTCGCTCAGCCTCGAGCGGGCGCTGATCCAGAAGTCGATCCGCGACGTCACCGTCAAGACCAGCGGACCCGACGCGCCGATCAGCTCGCTCTCGGGCGGCAACCAGCAGAAGGTGGTCATCGGCAAGATGCTCGCGACCGACCCGAAGGTCATCCTGCTCGACGAGCCGAGCCGCGGCATCGATGTCGGCGCCAAGGCGGAGGTGTTCAGGATCCTCTCTGCGCGGGCCGCGGCCGGGCAGGCGGTCGTCTACACCACATCCGAAGTCAACGAATGCCTGTCGATCGCGCATCGCATCGTCATCATGCGGCGCGGCCGCATCTCGGCTGAGTTCGGCTCCGACATAGCCAAGGAAAAGATCATGGCCGCCTCGGGCGAGGCAGAGGCGGCATGAGCGGACGGAACGACGGAAACCGACCATGACCGAAACGAACGCCAACCGCATGTCTCCGCCCGCCGCCGGGGTGATGAGCCGGGCCAATCCGATCAGGCTGCTCCTGAAGGGGCGGGCCTTCTTCGCGCTGATCGCGATCATCATCGTCTTCTCGGTGCTTTCGCCGAACTATTTCACCGTCGCCAACCTCCTCATCATGTCCTCGCACGTCGCCATCTACGGCATCCTGGCGATCGGCATGCTGCTGGTGATCCTAAACGGCGGCATCGATCTCTCGGTCGGATCCATCCTGGCGCTTTGCGGGGTGGTCGCCGGCGCGCTCATGCAGGGCGTCGTGCTCGAGCCGCTCGGGGTCATCCTGTTTCCGCCCGTCTGGGCGGTTGTCGTGCTCACCTGCGCGCTCGGCGCCGTGATCGGTGCGATCAACGGCGTCCTCATCGCCTGGTTCAAGGTGCCGGCCTTCGTGACGACGCTCGGCATCATGTATGTCGCGCGCGGCATCGCGCTCCTGATGACCAACGGCCTGACCTACAACAACCTCGCCGGGCGGCCGGAACTCGGCAATACCGGCTTCGGCTGGCTCGGCTTCAACCGGCTGTTCGGTGTGCCGATCAGCGTCATCGTGCTGGCGGTATTGGCGATCCTGACCGGGTTGATGCTCAGCCGCTCTTCCTTCGGGCGATGGCTCTATGCGTCGGGCGGCAACGAGAATGCGGCCGACCTGTCGGGCGTGCCGGTGAAACGGGTACAGGTGACGGTCTATACGCTGTCGGGCATCCTCTCCGCCATCGCCGGCCTGGTGCTCTCCTCGCAGTTGACCTCGGCCGGGCCGACGGCCGGCTTCACCTACGAGCTGACCGCGATCGCGGCGGTGGTCATCGGCGGCGCGGCGCTGACCGGCGGGCGCGGCAACATTCGCGGCACGATGCTCGGCGCCTTCGTGATCGGCTTCCTGGCGGACGGCCTCGTCATCATCGGGGTGTCGTCCTATTGGCAGACCGTCTTCACGGGCGCGGTCATCGTGCTCGCCGTGCTCATGAACTCCATCCAATACGGAGGCCGTGGCGTCCGCAGGTGACGCCGCCTCCAAAGAGCTTCTCCGGGACGCAAGAGGATCGAGACCGTCATCGGAATGAAGGCCGAGAAAAATCGGCAATCCAGCAATCTGCAAAGGGAGTGCAACAGATGATCGACAAGACAAGAAGGCTGCTGATGATGGCGGCCGCCACGCTGCCGCTGATGGCCACTCATGCCTGGGCGGCCGACCTGATCAGCATCATCGTCACCGATCCGGCCAATCCGTACTGGTACACCGAGGGCCAGGTCGCTAAGGCCACCGCCGAGAAGCTCGGCTACAAGGCCAACCTCAGCGCGCACAAGGGCGACACCAACGCCGAGAGCAGGCTGATCGACACCGCCATCACCAACAAGTCCGCCGCGATCATCCTCGATCCGGCCAATGCCGACGGCTCGATCGGCGCCGTCAAGAAGGCCGTGGCCGCCGGGATTCCCGTCTTCCTCGTCAATGCCGAGATCAACCAGGAAGGCCTCGCCAAGGCGCAGCTCGTCTCCAACAACGCCCAGGGCGCCGCGCTCGGCGCGCAGCAATGGGTGGAATCCGTCGGCGACAAGGGCAATTATGTCGAGCTCTTCGGAAACCCGGCGGACAACAACGCCGCGACCCGCTCCAACGGCTATGAGACCGTCCTTTCGCAGTATCCCGACCTGAAGAAGGTCGGCAAGGAAGTCGCCAACTGGGACCGCACCCAGGGCTACCAGAAGATGCAGTCGCTGCTGCAGGCCCATCCCGACATCATCGGCGTCATCTCCGGCAATGACGAGATGGCGCTCGGCGCGATCGCGGCGCTGAAGGAGGCGGGCAAGCTGAGCCAGGTGAAGGTCGGCGGCTTCGACGGTTCGCCGGATGCCGTCGCCGCGGTGAAGGCCGGGGAGATGCAGTACACCGTGCTGCAGCCTGTCGCCGTCTTCTCGGCCGAGGCCGTGAAGCAGGCCGACAAGTTCATCAAGACCGGCAAGACGGGCGCGAGCTCGGAAAAGCAGCTCTTCGACTGCGCCCTCATCACCAAGGACAATGTCGACAAGTACACCGGCCCCTTCACTCTCTCCCAGTGAGCCGGCAAATGGGGGCGCGGCGTCCGCGCCCCCTCTTTCCCTCCGTGCGGGGTCGTCGGCGCCGGAACGTGAACTGCAACGGGAGCAGGCGTGCCAATGGAAGACAGCGACATTAGCCCCGAACAGGTGCTGAAGGCGCTTGCCGCGGACCAGGTCCCGTCCGACAGCCGCCATGCGCGCCAGCTCGCACGCCGCCAGTTGATGGCCGAGGCGGTGATGGCCGAGGGCACGATGCGCATCGAGGACCTCACCGAGCGCTTCGGCATCAGCCTGATGACGGCGCATCGGGACCTGGATGAGCTTGCCGAAAAGGGATTGCTGCGCAAGACGCGCGGCGTCGTCTCGGCGGCGCCGACCAGCCTGATCGAATCGAGCGACGTCTATCGCTCCTCGCGCCAGGCCGCCGAGAAGCGCGCGATCGCCGAGGCCGCCGCTGCCTTCCTTGAGCCCGGGCAGGCGGTTTTCTTCGACGATTCCACGACCGTGCTGCAGCTCGTGCCGCATCTTGTCACGAGGGTGCCGCTGACGGTCATCACCAATTCCATCACGCTGATGAACGCGCTCAAAGGCGCGCGCGACCTGACGCTGCTCGGCCTCGGCGGCCAGTTCTACAATTGGTGCAACGCCTTCATGGGGCCGGTCACCACCGGCGAAATCCGCAGGTTGCGCGCCGACCGCGTCTTCATGTCGATGTCGGCCGTCACAGACGGGATGGTCTTCCACCAGTCGCCGGAAATGGTCGAAACCAAGCGCGCAATGTTCGACAGCGCCGCGATGCGCATCCTGCTCGCCGACCACACAAAATTCGAGCGGCGGGCGCTGCATGCGATGTGCTCGCTCGACGAGTTCGACGCTATCGTCGTCGACGACGGGACGCCGCCCCGCCAGGTGGAAGAGCTGCGGGGGCGCGGCGTCAATGTCGTGGTCGCACCGATCCGGCGCGACCAGTTCGGGACGCCCGCGGAAGTGTAACGGTTTCGGGAGCAAGCGCCGATGCCCTGCCTTCTGGGGATCGACAGCGGACTGACCGTAACCAAGGCGGTCGTGTTCGACGAGACGGGCGTCCCGCTCGCCGTCGCGCGCCGGCGCGTGTCCCAGATCATGCCGCGGCCGCGCCATGTCGAACGCGAAATGGATGGCTTGTGGCACGCGACGGCGGAGGCGGTCGCCGATGCGGTTTCAGCATGCGGCCGTCCTGCTTCCGACATAGCGGCGGTCGCGGCGACGGCGCATGGCGACGGGCTTTATATGCTCGACGGGGACGGATGTCCGCTCGGCAACGGTATCCTGTCCCTCGACAGCCGGGCAGGGGAGATCGCCGGCCGCTGGGAGGCCGACGGGACGGCTAGGCTCGCGCTGGCGCGTACGGGGCAGATGCCGCATGCCTCGGCGCCATCCGCCCTGCTCGCCTGGATGCGCGAGCATGAGCCGGAACGCTTTGCCAGCATCGGCCATATCCTGGCCTGCAAGGATTGGCTGCGCTTCTGTCTGACCGGCACGATCGTAACCGACCTCACCGAGGCGAGCACATCGTTCACCGAAGTCGGCGCCCAACGCTATGCGCCGGACATCCTGCCGATATTCGGGCTTGAAGCGCTGAGCGCCGCGCTGGCGCCGATGGCGCGGCCGGACGAGGTCGTGGGCGGCGTCACGGCCGAGGCGGCGCGAGCAACCGGACTTGTCGCCGGCACGCCCGTGGTGGCCGGCCTCCACGACGTGACCGCCTCGGCGCTCGGCATCGGCGGCTACGGCGAAGGCGTGGTCGCGATCGTCGCCGGTACCTATTCCATCAACGAGACGGTCTCGACGACGCCCCGGATCGACGCAAGCTGGTTCTGCCGCAACGGGCTGAAACCCGGCGAGTGGAACAACATGTCGATCTCGCCGGCTTCCGCGGCAAACTACGACTGGTTTCTCGATACGCTATGCGGCTTGGAGCGCAGCGCGGCGGAAGCGGATGGGCGCTCGATCCATGCCGTCGTCGGGTCCGAGATCGAGGCAGCGCTGGCGCGCCCGTCGAGCTTGCTGTTTCATCCCTATCTGTTCGGCTCGCCGCACGGCCCGGCGGCCAGCGCCGGCTTTCTCGGCCTGCGCGGGTGGCATGGGCGCGGCGACATGCTGCGCGCCGTGATCGAGGGCATCGCCTTCAACCACCGCGTCCATGTGGATGCGCTGCGGGAAGGCTTCGCGCCGAATGAAGCGCGCCTCACCGGCGGCATTTCGCGCAATCCGGTCTTCGCCCAGGTGTTCGCCGATGTGCTCGGCATGCCGGTCACGGTCACCCAGACCGACGAAGCCGCAGCATGGGGCGCGGCGCTTTGCGCCGGCGCCGGCGTCGGCCTCTTCGCTTCGCCCCGGCACGATCCGCGCGACCTCGCCGCCCTCGGCCGAACCTATCGCCCCGATCCGGTCCGCAGCGGCGAACTCGACACGCGCTACCGCCTGCATTGCGAGATCGCCGAGCGGCTTTCGGCGGTCTGGCCGTCAATCGAGGCGCTCGCCGAGGCGAGCGAGGGATGATCGTCGAAAGAATGGCCAAGGATGTTCGCGATATCGACGTCCTCATCATCGGCGCCGGCATCAACGGCGCCGGCTTGTTCCGTGATCTTTGCGAGCAGGGGCTGACGGTCGCCATCGTCGACAAGGCGGATTTCGGCTCCGGCACCAGCGCGGCCCCCTCGCGCCTCATCCATGGCGGCATAAAGTATCTCGAGACCGGTGAGTTGCGGCTGGTCGCGCAATCGACGCTGGAGCGCAACCTCCTGCTGCGCAACGCGCCGCATGCGGTGAGGCCGCTCCCCACCGTGATCCCGATCTTCTCCTGGCTGACGGGGATCGGCGCGGCACTGAGGACGCTTTTCGGCAGCACGACCGCGCCGCGCAGCCGTGGCGCGGTGTTGATCAAGATCGGCCTCGCCATGTACGATTTCTACGGCGCGCGGCACCGTGTGATGCCGAAGCATGCACTGTGGTCGAAGACGCGGGCGCTGGACGAGATTCCGCCGCTGACGGCGCGCATCGTCGCGGCCGGCGCCTATTATGACGCCACGGTCAGCCATCCGGAGCGGCTCGTGCTCGAACTCTTGCAGGACGGGGTCAAAGCCAGTCCCGCCTCCGAGATGCTGAACTACGCACAGCTCGCGGGCATCGACGGTGACACAATCGAATTCGAACTTGCCGATGGAAACCGAAGAAGATTCCGGCCGCGTATCGTCGTCAACGCCTCAGGTCCCTGGATCGACCGGGTCAACGCTGCGCTAGGGGCGCCCTCGCGCCTGATCGGCGGCACGAAGGGTTCGCATATCCTGCTCGACCACCCCGAACTACTCGCCGCGCTGAAGGGGCGGATGATCTATTTCGAGGCGAATGACGGCCGCATCTGCCTCGTCTTCGACTATCTCGGCCGGGCGGTCGTCGGCTCGACCGACATCCGCGCCGCCGATCCCGACAACGTGCGCTGCGAGGACGAGGAGATCGAGTATTTCCTGAAGAGCCTGCGCGAATTGCTGCCCGGCCTGTCCTTCAGCCGCGACCAGATCGTCTATGCCTATTCGGGGATACGGCCGCTGCCGGCCTCCGACGGCACCGCGCCGGGCCTGATCAGCCGCGATCATTCGGCGCCCGTGCTGGAGCCGCAGGGCAACCGGCTATGGCCGATCGTCTCGCTGGTCGGCGGCAAATGGACCACCTTCCGCGGCTTTGCCGAAGAGGTGGCCGACATGCTTCTCGGAAGGCTCGGCGCATCGCGCCGCAGGAGCACGCGTGACCTGCCGATCGGCGGCGGCCGCGGCTTTCCGGCCGATGCCGCTTCCCGCTCGCGCTGGATCGAGCAGGCGGTGCGGGAAACCGGCGCGACGGCCGAGCGGGCCGGGGTCCTGCTCGACCGTTACGGCACGACCGCGCGGGCCATCCTTGCGCATGAAGCCGCAAGGCCGGCCGAGCCGCTTGCCGACGCGCCCGGCTACAGGCTTGCCGAGATCGACTGGCTGGCGCGCAACGAACAAGTCGTCCACCTAACCGATATCGTCATGCGCCGTACAGCGCTCGCAATTACAGGCCGCCTTACGCGGCGCGACCTCGAACGCATTGCCGACGTCGCCGCCGACGCGCTCGGCTGGGAACCGGCGCGGCGCGCAGGCGAAATCGATGCGACTCTGACGGAACTGGCGGAGCGCCACCGGCTCTGCCTGTAGTTCCCGGGCTGGCCGGCTCAGGCGCTTTTGCGCAGTTCCTCGCCGGCGAGCCGCGCCTCGAGCGCCAGCACCTGCTGCACCGCCTCCGCCGCCTCGGCCCCCTTCTTGACGAAATGCGCGCGGAAGAACTCCGTCATCGTCTCGACCGGCTGATAGTTGTGCGGCGTCAGCGACACCGAGAAGACCGGCACCCCCGTTTCCAGTTGCGCCGTCATCAGCCCGTTCACCACCGAGCCGGCGACGAATTCATGCCGGTAGATGCCGCCATCGACGACGAAGGCGGCCGCCACGACCGCGTCATAGCGGCCGGTCTGCGCGAGCTTCTTGGCGAGAAGCGGCATCTCGAAGGCGCCGGGGACATCGAAGGCGTCGATTTGCGCGCCGGGCAGGAGCCGTGTCGCCGCGCCGACGAAGCCTTCATACGCACGATCGACAATGTCGGCGTGCCAGCGGGCCTTGATGAAAGCGATGCGGGGGGAGGGGTGAACGTTCGACATTTTGGAACCTTTCGTTTTCCGCGTCAGGTCCCAGAGCATGAGCAACGCACGGGCAGCCCTTGCGGCTGGCGTGCGCCGTCCTCTTCCATCCGGACTATACCGTCGGCTCCGGAGTTTCACCGGATCTGCTGACCTTCCGCTGCCGGAAGCGCTCGCGGGCTTTACCGCCGGTGGGGAATTTCACCCCGCCCTGAGAACGCCTCTCCCATAGCGCCGCTTCGGGACGGCGGCAATATCACGGCGATCGAATTTGCGGCCGTCATCCCCATCGCCCGTTGACAAACCGACCGGCGCTTCGCATTCTGCGGATACAAAAGAAAAATAAAAATACAAAAGTTTCACCGGTCGCCGCGGCAGCGGTTCGGATCGAAGCAGGAGGAGTTTTCATGGCGCTGCCGCTTGCGCGGGATGGTCGCACGGGATGAGCGATCTCGCATTTGCCGGACGCCCGCGCAGCTTCGCCTTGCCGCGCTTCCTGACGGCCGAGTCGCCCTTGCCGTGGCTCTTTCCGATCACGGCGATGCTCGTGATCTTCGGGATTTACCCGCTCGGCTACTCGATCTGGATGTCGCTTCACCGGCGCAACGTGCTGACGCGGCATCTCGAGTTCGTCGGCGGCGACCAGTGGATGCGCGCCCTATCCGACCAGCGCATGTGGCACGCGCTGGAGATCACGCTGACCTACACCTTCGTGGTGCTCGCGGTGCAGCTGGTGCTGGGCATGCTGATCGCGCTCCTGCTCGACACTGACCGGCGCGGCTATGGCTTCATGCGCGCCCTGATGACGCTGCCGCTCGTCGTGCCGCCGGCGGTCACGGGAATGATGTTCCTGCTGATGCAGGAAGGGTCGTTCGGCGTGCTCTCCTTCTATCTCTACGAGCTTGGCATCATCTCGCGCTCGCAGCCGATCCTCGCGCATCCGGTGACGGCGCTGATGGCGATCATGCTGGCCGATATCTGGCAATGGACGCCGTTCATGGTGCTCATCATGCTCGCCGGCCTGCGCGCCTTGCCCAAGGAGCCGTTCGAGGCGGCGGCGATCGACGGCGCGAGCGCCGTCCAGTCGTTTTTCCTCCTGACGCTGCCGATGCTGCGCAAGGTGATCGCGGTCGCGGTCCTGATCCGCGGCGTCGATCTCTTCCGCATCTACGACTACGTCTACATCATCACCGCCGGCGGCCCGGGCACCGCGACCGAGACGCTGTCCTTCTATGCCGGCCGCATCTACTTCACCGGCGACTTCTCCTATGCCGCCACGCTCTCGCTGATCATCGTCGTCGTACTGATCGGCGTGTCGGACATTTTCGTCCGGCTTTTCAAGGTGAGGTTCTGATGGAGCCTTCGCCCGCAAAGAATATCCTGCGCGACATCGTCGCCATCCTGACCGTCGCGATCTTCATGTTCCCGATCGCCTGGTGGGCGCTGTCCTCGATCAAGCCCTATTCTGCGATCTTCAACCGCACCGGCCCAGTCTATGTCGATTTCACGCCGACGCCGGACAACTACCGGGTGACGCTGCTCGGCGTCTCGCGCGTCCAGATCGGCATGGAGCAGGGCGGCAACGCGGCGGGCGTCATCAAGGGCGGCGCCAACTCCTATGATTCGCGGCAGTCGCTGCTCGACAGCACCATCATCGCGGTCGGCTCGACCATCCTGACGCTCTTCATTGCCACGCTCGCCGCCTACGCGCTGTCGCGCATGTATTTCAGGGGCCAGCAGACCTTCCTCTTCTGGATATTGTCGCAGCGTTTCATGCCGCCGATCGCGATCGTCATTCCGGTCGTCTTCATGTTCCGCGACCTCGGCCTGCGCGATACCTATACCGGGCTGATCCTGGTGCACACGCTGATCAATCTGCCGCTGGCGGTGCTGCTGCTCAAATCCTTCTTCGACGACGTGCCGCGCGAGATCGACGAAGCGGCGCTGATCGACGGGGCGACCCGGGGCCAGACCTTCCTGCGCGTCATCTTGCCGATGGTGCGCGGCGGCCTCGCCGCGACGGCGGTGCTTTGCTTCATCTTCTCGTGGACGGAGTTCCTGCTGTCGCTGTTCCTGACGACGGAGATCCGCACCGTGCCGGTCAAGATCTCCACCTTCGTCACCTCGACGGCGACGGAATGGGGCTACATCACCGCGCTCGGCACCTCGGCCATCGTGCCGAGCTTCATCTTCATCCTGCTGGTTCAAAAGCATCTGGTTCGCGGCCTCACCCTCGGATCCCTCAAGGAGTGAGGACGGACGAGAAAGACCAACCCGGTAAAAGTGGAGGAATGGCAATGAGTTTCAAAGAGCATGACAGGAAGACGTTCATCGCCGACGCCTGCAACGATTTCACGGCGCGGCGCATCAGCAAGCGCGATTTCATGAAGAAGATGGCGCTCGCCGGCATAGGCTTCTCGGCGTTCAATGCCGGGCTGCTCGGCGGCCGCCGTTCCGGGCGCGGGCTTCTGCCCTTCGGCGTCGAGGAGGCGCGGGCGCAGGATGCCGAGATGCTGAAATGGCTGGCCGATGTCGGCAAGCCCTATTCCGGGACCAAGATCCGCTACACCTCGGAAGCCACCCCGCCGACCATCGTGGCCAACCAGCTCGTCGCGGGCGAGTTCACCAAGGCCACCGGCATCGAGGTCGAGGTGGAAATCGTGCCGCTGGAGCAGGTGCTCGCCAAGGCGACGCAGGACGTGCAGGGCCAGCTCGGCACCTACGACCTCTACTATCTCGACCAGTCCTGGATGGCGACCTTCTCGCAGGACGTCATCGATCCGCGCCAGTACTACGACCAGAACAAGGCACTGGCGATGCCGAACTTCGATTGGGACGACTTCTCGAAGCCGCTCGTCGACGGCATCGCCATGTATAACGGCAAGCAGTGCGGCATCCCGTTCGACATCCCGATCTTCATCCTGATGTACCGCAAGGATCTGTTCGACAAGCACAACATCCAGATACCGAAGAACCTCGACGATTACCTGAAGGCAGTGCAGGCGCTGACCGAGGCGGAGAAGGGCAACGGCATCTTCGGCACCGCCTGCCAGGCGAAATCCGGGCATTATTCGCTCGAATGCGACTGGACCTTCGCCCTTTGGGGCCATGGCGGCGGCATTTTCGGCAAGGACAAAAAGTTCACCGGCAATGACGAGCAGGGCGTCACCGGGCTGAAATTCTACCAGGAGCTCGTCAAGAACTCGCCGCCCTCGGCGACGACATGGACCTGGGACGGGCAGGGCCAGGCGCTGACGCAAGGCCTGGCGGCGATGGCCATCACCTGGGGCGAGGATTTCCCCGGCTTCGACGCCAACGACTCCAAGGTCAAGGGCCTTTTCGAAGCGCTTCCCGCGCCGAAGGAAGTGCCCGGCCGGCGCGCCGTCGCCGATTGCGGCTTCAACGAGATCCCGGCCGTCGGTCACCAGGGCGGCTCGACCATCTCCCTGTCGCAATATTCCAAGAACAAGGAAGCGGCGTGGCTGTTCATGCAGTGGGTCTGCTCGAAGGATGTCATGGCGCGCGTGTCGACCCTTGGCGGCGGCGCATCGCCTATGCGCAACTCCTCCTTCACCGACCCGCGGGTGAAGGCGAAGGCGGTGGTCGGCCCCGGCACGACGCGCCACTTCGACGCCATCAAGTACACGATCGACAACCAGATGGGCTCGGAACCCGACATGCCGATCTGGGCGGACCTGTCGAACAACGACATCCCGGTCGAACTCGGCAAGCTCCTGACCGGACAGGACTATGGCGGCGACGCGAAGAAATGCCTCGATGCGATCGCCGGCATCGTCGACGGAAAGGTCAAGCAGGCCGGCCTGCTGTAGCAGCGGCGGCGCGACAATGCGAGGGCGGCACGATACGGGCCGCCTTCGCTTTCCATGAAAGAACCATGATCCCCGACCTCGTCATCGGCATCGATTCCTCGACCTCGGCCACCAAGGCGATCGCCTGGGACCGGGAAGGCAGGATCGCGGCGTCCGGCAGGGCGGACATACCGATGTCGAACCCGGAGCCGGGACATTTCGAACAAGAACCCGCCGACTGGTGGAACTCGACGGTACAAGCGTTGAGGCAGGTCACGGGTACCATTGACCCCGCCCGCATCGCGGCGCTCGCGATCTCCAACCAGCGCGAGACCTTCGGCCTCTTTCGCGAGGATGGCACGGCGCTCTGTCCGGGAACGATCTGGCTCGACGAGCGGGCGCGGCCGCAGGAACGCCGCTTCGGCAAGGAATTCGGGGCCGAGAAGGTCCATGCGATCTCGGGCAAGCCGCTCGACATCATCCCCTGCCTCTACCGCATGATCTGGTTCAGGGAGGAGCGCCCGGAGGTTTTCGCCAAGGCCGACCGCCTGGCGGATGTGCACGGGACGCTTGCGTTCCGGCTGACCGGACGCTGGGCGACCTCGACCGCCTCGGCCGATCCGATGGGCATCTTCGACATGCGGGCGGGGACCTGGTCTTCCGAAATCCTGGAAGCGGCCGGCGTTCCGCCAAGGACGATGCTCGATCTGGTACGGCCGGGGGAGGCGGTCGGCGCGGTCACCGCATCGGCCGCGAGAGAAACTGGCCTGCGCGAAGGCACGCCGGTCATTGCCGGCGGCGGCGACGGCCAATGCGCGGGCACCGGCGCGGGCGTGCTGCGCGAAGGCCGCGCCTACATCAATCTCGGCACCGCCGTCGTTTCGGGCATGTATGGCCGCTCCTACCGCTACGATCCGGCCTTCCGCACCGAGACGGCGATCGCCGAGGAAGGCTTTATCTTCGAAACCTGCCTGCGCTCGGGCACTTTTCTCGTCGACTGGATGACCCGCGAACTGATGGCGCCGCCCGGCGGAGCGGCCGATCACCTGAAGGCGCTCGAGAAGGAGGCGGCCGCCGCCCCGGTCGGCGCCGGCGGGCTCGTCCTCCTGCCTTACTGGCAGGGCGTCATGGACCCGCATTGGGACAGTTCCGCCCGCGGAATAATTGCCGGGCTCTCAGGCTCGACGCGGCGCGGCCATGTCTATCGCGCTACGCTGGAGGCGATCGCGCTGCACCAGGCCGAGACCAGCCGGCGCGCGGCCGAAGCGATCGGGCGCGAGGCGGAAGAATATATCGCGATCGGCGGCGGCGCGGCTTCGGACCTATGGATGCAGATCCTTGCCGATGCGCTCGGAAAGCCGGTCGGCCGGACGTCCACGGTCGAGGCCTCTTCGCTCGGCGCCGCCATGGCGGCGGCGAAGGCGGCCGGCTGGTTCGGCACGATCGCCGAGTCTTCGGTCGCGATGGCCGGCGAAATCGCCAGCCGCTTCGAACCCGATGCGCGACGCGCCGCCCGCTACGGCGAACTGCGTGGATTGCACGCCGAATTATGGCCGGTCCTGCAAGCCTGGAACCGCAAGCTTGCCGCCTTTGTGGAGCGCTCCGTTGACTAAGACGACGAACTGGAATGCGCTGATCGAGGACGTGGTCGCGGGACGCTGGACCGATCCGGCGACGGGCAAGCCGATCGCGCTGCCGTTCGAGACGATCGAGATCGCCGAGAGCCTGGAAGGCCGCGAGGCCGCGCTGGTAGGCGCGCTCAGGCTTGGCAAGCGGCTTGCCGTCGTCTCGGATACGAATACGGTGGAAGCCATGGGCCGGCGCGTCGCCCGCGCGCTGCGCCAGGTCGCCACGGTCGACGAAATCGTGCTGCCGGACGGCCTTTCCTGCGACGAGCCGTCGATCGACATGCTGCGCGAGCGCACGCGCCATGCCGACGGGATGGTCGCCGTAGGCTCGGGCGTCATCAACGATCTCTGCAAGCATGCGAGCTTCCTCGATGGGCGCGCCTATGCGGTCTTCGGGACGGCGGCCTCGATGAACGGCTACGGTGCCTCGACCGCTTCGGTGACCTTGCGCTCCGGGTTGAAGACCTCGATCGCCTCGCGCGCCCCGCGCGGCATCTTCATCGATCTCGGCGTTTCGGCGGCGGCCCCGTCATGGCTGAGCGCTGCGGGCCTTGGCGACAGCCTTTGCCGGCCGACCGCCCAGATCGACTGGCGGGCATCGTATGCGCTGTTAGGCACCCCCTACACGAACGCTCCCTTCGACCTGCAGGCCGAAAACGAACCGAGCATGATCGCGCACGCCGGCGGCCTGGCCCGGCACGAGATCGAGGCGCTCGGCCATCTGCACCGCGTGCTGACGCTGTGCGCCTTCGGCGTCTGTCTCGCGGGCACATCCCATCCGGGCTCGATGGGAGAGCACCAGATCTCGCACTGGATCGACATGTTCGCCGGCGACGATCACCCCGGCACCACGCACGGGCAGCAGGTCGGTGTCGCCTCGCTCTTCATGGCGCGCCTCCAGCACCATTTGCTCAGCCGGGAGACGCCGCCCGTTGTGCGGCCGACCGCCGTGGACGAGGACGCGATCCGCGCCCGCTACGGCGCCGAGCTTGCGCCGCTCTGCATTGCCGAGATCAAGAAGACCGCGCTCGATCGCGCCGCGGCCGATGCGCTGAACGCGAAGCTGGAGCTTCTCTGGCCGAGCCTGCACCGCGAACTGCTCGGCATGGCGCTGCCCGTCGAGACCATGGAGCATGCGCTGCGCGCGGCCGGCGGGCCGACCACCGCCGAGGAACTCGGCCTGCCGCAAAAGGTCTGGCGCGACGCCATCCGCCATGCGCGCGAGATTCGCGGCCGCTGGTCCTTCCTCAATCTGGCGGCGGATGCGGACCTGCTCGAGGACTTCATCGAAGAGCAGGACGGGGGATCGGGCAAGACGTCCGCCGTCGCCGTCGACGGCCAGGAAAGCGCGCGGCGGGCGAGGGCAGGGCGGTGACGAACAGGATCGTCATCCTGGGCGCCGGCGTGATGGGGTCGGCCATGACGCTGCCCGCCGTCCATGCCGGCTGCCGGGTCGATCTCGTGGGCACGCATCTCGACGAGGACATTATCCGGTCGGTCGAGCAAAGCGGCCTGCATCCCCGGCTGGGCGTCGCCCTGCCGCGCCAGGTCCGGCCGCGCCGCTGGACCGAATTTCCCGAAGCGATGGGCGAATTGCCGGACCTGCTGATACTCGGCGTCTCCTCGGCTGGGGTCGGCTGGGCGATCGACCGCATCGCCGAGTCGGCCAGACAGCCGCTCCCGATCCTGATGCTCACCAAGGGTCTCGCTGCCCAGGACGGCGGGATCGGCATCCTGCCGGACCTCGTGGCGCGCGAGGTGGAGCGCCGGGCCGGAATGACGATGCCGGTGATGGCCGTCGGCGGTCCCTGCATCGCCGGCGAACTCGCCGTCGAGCGCCAAACCTCGGTCGTCGTGGCGGGCGCGGACCAGCCGCTGCTTGCTCGCGTGATCGGCATGCTCAACGCGCCCT
>JBQCFH010000363.1:0-5911 GCA_051959385.1 Rhizobiaceae bacterium
TCGAGGAGGCGCCGCTCGCCCGCTATTATCGCGAGGCGCCGGTCAACGCCATCTGGGAGGGCTCGGGCAACGTCATGGCGCTCGACGTGCTGCGCGTGCTGCAGCGCGGCCCGGGGCTCTTCGACGAGGTGCTGGAAACGATCGGCCGCGACCTCGGCATGGCCGGGGAGGGAACGATCGGCGTGCTGCGCGCGGCGATGCAGGTGGCGCTCTCCGACGAAGGCTCGGCGCGCATCTTCAGCGAGCAGCTCGCGCTTTCCGCCGCTGCCGCCGAATTGAAGCGCCTGGGCGCCGGGCGCATCGCCGACGCCTTCGTCGAGACGCGGCTCGGCGGCCAGTGGCGCGCCACCTACGGCATGCTCGACGGGCGGCACGATGCGCGCATGATCCTCGACACGCTCTATCCCGAGATCGGCTGAGGCCGCGTCCGGGTCGCGCGCCTCGTTCCGTCTGAGGCCCGGCGGGGCGAATGAGCGCAGGACCGGAACCGTAGCTGCGCTCAAGCCGATTTGCCGTCTGTGGAGAACGGGCAATACGGATTTTCCGTCTCGAACGCGTTCGACCGCGTGTTATATCCGACCTCGGACAGATCACGATGCGCTTTCCCGATTCCTTCCTCGACGAGATACGCGACCGCGTGCCGATTTCGGCCGTGGTCGGGCAGCGCGTCGCCTGGGACAGGAAGAAGACCAATGCCGGCAAGGGCGACTGGTGGGCCTGCTGCCCCTTCCACGGCGAGAAGACGCCGAGCTTCCATTGCGAGGACAGGAAGGGCCGCTACCACTGCTTCGGCTGCGGCGTCTCCGGCAACCATTTCCGCTTCCTGACCGAACTCGACGGCATGAGCTTCCCCGAGGCCGTCGAGCGCATTGCAGACATGGCCGGCGTGCCGATGCCGGCGCGCGACGAACAGGCGGAGGCCAGGGAAAAGCAGCGCGCCAGCCTGCACGATGTCATGGAACTGGCGGCGAGATTCTTCGAGGAGAAGCTGCAGTCCGCCGAAGGCGCCAAGGCGCGAGCCTATCTGCGCGAGCGCGGGCTGACGCCGGCGATGCAGAAGGAATTTCGGCTGGGCTATGCGCCGGAGAGCCGCAACGCGCTCAAGGAATTCCTGGCGGGTAAGGGGGTCGCGAAGGAGCAGATCGAAGCCTGCGGCCTGGTCCGCCACGGGCCGGACATTCCCGTTTCATATGACTGGTTCCGCGACCGGGTGATGTTTCCGATCGCGGACCGGAAGGACCGCATCATCGCCTTCGGCGGGCGGGCGCTGTCGCCGGACCAGCCGGCGAAATACATGAACTCGCCGGACACCGAGCTCTTCCACAAGGGCGACGTGCTCTACAATTTCGCCCGTGCCCGCAAGGCGCAGGGACGCGACGGCACGATCATCGCCGTCGAGGGCTACATGGACGTGATCGCGCTGTCGCAGGCTGGCTTCGGCAATGCCGTGGCGCCGCTCGGCACGGCGCTGACCGAGAACCAGATGGAACTGCTCTGGCGCATGACCAGTGAGCCGGTGCTCTGCTTCGACGGCGACCAGGCCGGCTTGCGCGCCGCCTGGCGCGCGGCCGATCTCATCCTGCCGGCGATCCAGCCCGGCCGCACGGCGCGCTTCGCCCTTCTGCCGGAAGGACAGGACCCGGACGATCTGGTGCGCGCCGCGGGGCCGGATGCTTTTCGCAAGGTGATCGAGGAGTCGCTGCCGCTCGCCGACCTTCTATGGATGCGCGAAACGCAGGGCGGCGTCTTCGATACGCCGGAGCGGCGCGCGGAACTGGAAAAGCGCCTGCGCGACCTCACCGGCCGCATTCGCGAGGAGGCGGTCCGCCGCCATTACAACCAGGCCATGCGCGAGCGCGTCTACGAGTTCTTCGCGCCTGCGGACCGGCGCGGCAAATGGCAGCCGGGCGGCGGCGAGCGCAAGGGCTTCCGCCGCGATCGAGTGCGCGAGACGCCGGGTCTTGCGCGATGGCGGCAGTCGCACGCCGCGGAGGCGCCGCTTCGGCGCGAGAAGCTGATCGTGGCGCTCGCCGCGAACCATCCGGACCTTCTCGACGAGTTCCACGACGTGTTCGAGCGCATGGCGCTGAGGGGACAGGACGAACAGCGCATGCGGGCCGCGGTGCTGCACTGTCTGGGCGACGGTTCGGCGGAGGCGAAAGAGATGCTGCGGCAACGGCTGCTCGCCAGCGACGTCGGCGACTATTTCGAGCGCATCGAGCGCGAGCTGGTCGCGCTCGGCGACTGGCAGGTTGCGCCGGATGCGGATATTCTCGACGTGCGGGATGCGTTCCTCAACGTCATCGATCTGCACAATGAGTTCGATCTGAGGAACGGCAATGTCGAGAGCCTCCAGGAACTCTGGCTGCGGCTGGTCGAGGAGGGGGACGAGGAGACCGCCGCACGGCTGATGCAGGCCCAGGCGGCAGAAAACGCGCACCGCCGGCCGCCGCAGGCCGCTGACGAGAACACGGGAAGGGCAAGCGGCCGCAAGGGCCGGACGTGACGCGCGGCCTTTGACCAGGCCTGCGGGCCGGCATCTCTCGAATCGGCGCAGCTTGCCACGCCGGCGCATCTTGTACCCGGAAAACGGCACGCCATATATGCTGCAAAAAGCCGCTTCAGGCTGGGTTTTGCAGCGGTTTTGGTCGGTCAATCGCTTCGAAATTCGTTTCGGGGCGCAATTGATTCGCTTTTTTTAAGCGAATCGTGTCAGAGCCGCTTGACCTTCCGCCTTGATGACGGAATCAGAACGATTCGATCCATCGCGCGGGCGCAGGGCTGCAGGCGCGGGAAGAGATGCGGGCGATGCGCCCGAAAGGATGGCTGCTTTGGACGGGAAGGGGACCCGCCCTATCTATCCGGATCAATCGGTTCCGGCCGGCAGCGCGCCAAAGCGCTGAAACGGTACGAAAACACTTTGCGCCTAGGGTAAGCGGCGCATCGGCCTGAGGCCTTTGGAGAAATAGAGAATGGTGACAAAGGAAAAGGAAGAGGTCGAAACGGAGCGCGAGGCTACGACGGACGGCCCCCTTCTCGACCTTTCTGACGACGCGGTCAAGAAGATGATCAAGGCCGCCAAGAAGCGCGGCTATGTCACCATGGACGAGCTGAACTCGGTGCTGCCTTCCGAGGAGGTCACCTCCGAGCAGATCGAAGACACGATGGCGATGCTCTCCGACATGGGCATCAACGTCGTCGAGGATGACGAAGCCGCCGAGGAGCCCGAGGCGGAAGCTTCCGACAGCGACGAGGAAGCCAAGGAGATCGCCGAGCAGAACGGCACGGCGCTCGCCGCCGCTCCGGCCAAGAAGGAGCCGACGGACCGCACCGACGACCCGGTGCGCATGTATCTGCGCGAGATGGGTTCGGTCGAGCTTCTGTCGCGCGAGGGCGAGATCGCCATCGCCAAGCGCATCGAGGCCGGCCGCGAGACCATGATCGCGGGCCTGTGCGAGAGCCCGCTGACCTTCCAGGCCATCATCATCTGGCGCGACGAACTGAACGAAGGCAAGATCCTTCTGCGCGAGATCATCGATCTCGAGGCGACCTATGCCGGCCCCGAGGCCAAGCAGGCGCCGATCGTCGTGCGCACCGAGGACGGCAACGGCAAGCCGCAGGAAGAAGAGCCGCAGAACGCCCGCCGCATGGCTGGGCGCGACGACGACGACATCACCAATGTCGGCGGCGACGCCCGCCCGGAGGAGGACGACGAGGAGGGGGACGAGGCCAATCTGTCGCTGGCCGCGATGGAGGCCGAGCTCCGTCCGCAGGTGATGGAGACGCTGGACGTCATTGCCGATACCTACAAGCGCCTCAGGAAGCTGCAGGATCAGCAGGTCGAGAACCGCCTGGCAGCGGCCGGCACGCTGTCGCCGAGCCAGGAGCGCCGCTACAAGGAGTTGAAGGACCAGCTCATCAAGGCGGTGAAGTCGCTGTCGCTCAACAATGCGCGCATCGAGGCGCTGGTCGAGCAGCTTTACGACATCAACAAGCGCCTGGTGCAGAACGAGGGCAGGCTGCTCCGCCTCGCCGAGAGCTACGGCGTGCGCCGCGACAACTTCCTCGAAGTCTACCAGGGCTCGGAGCTCGATCCGAACTGGATGAAGTCGGTCTCGAACCTTTCGGCGCGCGGCTGGAAGGAATTCACCAAGGCCGAGAAGGAGAAGATCCGCGAAATCCGCTCCGAGATCCAGAGCCTCGCCACCGAGACCGGCATCTCGATCCTGGAATTCCGCAAGATCGTCAACCAGGTCCAGAAGGGCGAGCGCGAGGCGGCGATCGCCAAGAAGGAAATGGTCGAGGCCAACCTGCGGCTGGTGATTTCGATCGCGAAGAAGTACACGAACCGCGGCCTGCAATTCCTTGATCTCATTCAGGAAGGCAATATCGGCCTCATGAAGGCGGTGGACAAGTTTGAGTATCGCCGCGGCTACAAGTTCTCGACCTACGCCACCTGGTGGATCCGGCAGGCGATCACCCGCTCGATCGCCGACCAGGCCCGCACCATCCGCATCCCGGTGCACATGATCGAGACGATCAACAAGATCGTGCGCACCTCGCGCCAGATGCTGCACGAGATCGGCCGCGAGCCGACGCCGGAGGAACTCGCCGAGAAGCTCGCCATGCCGCTCGAGAAGGTGCGCAAGGTGCTGAAGATCGCCAAGGAGCCGATCAGCCTCGAAACGCCGGTCGGCGACGAGGAGGATTCGCATCTCGGCGACTTCATCGAGGACAAGGGCGCGGTGCTGCCGATCGATGCGGCCATCCAGGCCAATCTGCGCGAGACCACGACCCGCGTGCTCGCCTCGCTCACCCCGCGTGAGGAACGCGTGCTGCGCATGCGCTTCGGCATCGGCATGAACACCGACCACACGCTGGAAGAAGTCGGCCAGCAATTCTCGGTGACGCGCGAGCGCATCCGCCAGATCGAGGCCAAGGCGCTCCGCAAGCTGAAGCACCCGAGCAGGTCGAGAAAGCTGAGGAGCTTTTTGGATAGCTGAAGCAGCCGGTCGCGATGCCGACGATATCGATCTTCTTCGGCATCGTGGTGCAGATGTATTGGAACGATCACAACCCGCCGCATTTTCACGCACTCTATCAAGGCCACAAGGCCATTTTGGAAATTCGGACGGGTAAGGTGACCGGAGGCACGATGCCTCCCGGTGCGCAACGCGTACTTCGTGAATGGTCCCTTCGTCATCAGGATGAATTGATGGCGAACTGGGAAAGAGGTAGCCTACGCGAACCGTTTCAGGCCATTCGCGGAGCCGACGAAGAATGATCGAAATGGTTGATGTCGTATCCGTCAAACCGCTGGACGGCCGCAGGCTATGGCTGCGCTTTTCCGACGGCAGCGAGGGGGTCGAGGATCTTTCGGCCTTACTTGCCGAAGGGGGGCCGATGGTGGAGCCCTTGCGCGATCCCGCGCTATTCGCGCGTGTTTTCGTCTCGTTCGGAGTCCCGACCTGGCCGAACGGGTTTGACCTCGATGCGATTAATCTGCATCGGCAAATGGCCGAGCGCGGGGCGCTGAAGAAGCCGGCGGCTTAGCGGGCAAGGCATTGCTGCCAATGTCGTAGGCCATCATACGCTGCGCGTGCTTTCATGAACAAGCGCTTCCAACTCGATCACGAATCGCCTGTGACCCCCTTCTCGCCGGATCAGGCGTCGCGCTCACGCCGCCGCCTCCTTCGCCGCCGCGGCGCTTTCCGATTTGCCTGACCGCTCCGCCTCCTTGGCCGCTTCGTCTCGGCGTACGCGCTCGCCGGCCACCAGCACGACCGGTTGCGTGCACGCCGCGAGGACGGCGGCCGCCGTCTCGCCGAAGAAAAGCTCGTCGCCCGAACGCTGCGTGACGCCCATCACCACCAGCGCCGCGCCCTTCGTCGCCTCGCGGGTGATGGCTTCG
>JBQCFH010000364.1:0-3079 GCA_051959385.1 Rhizobiaceae bacterium
GGCGCTGGCGACGGTTCCGGTCGTGAGGCCGGCGTCGTCGCCGGTATCGAGATGCTTGTCGAGCATCTGATAGGCGAGCTTGGCGCCGGCGCGCGCCCTGACCCCGATCGTGTGCAGCGCTTCCTGGCCGACCGTGCAGACCTCCGGCTTGCGCGCGCAGATGTGCCCGATGTCGCTCGCCGCCTCGCGCGCGGCAAGCAGCGCGGTAACCGGACTGACGGTATCGGCCTTCTGGGTGCCCTCGACCTTGTCGAACGGAATGAAGAGCAGGACCAGCGAAAGCCAGAACGCCGATTTGATGAGGAATCCCATTGTTCGTCCCTTTGTCCGTCGAGCCGCCCTGCCGGCAGCCGCCCTTTTCCCGAGCGCATCATGGCACCGGCCTGCAAAGGACGACTTGCGCCGGCGACGCGAATTTTCATCGAATAAGGATCAAATTTGAATCGTTCCGGCCCGCCGGCCGTTTGCTTCCGATATGAATGAATGGATTAGGGGAATTTTTACTATCTAAGCACCTGGAAACACTGCATCTTCCGACGCCCAGAATGTCCGGGACCCAAAAATCAGCTACATGGCCCCGCGGGCGATTGGCCTTACCCTCTGTTTACCATGGTCCGAATTGGCCGCCGAATTCACCGGCGCGCGCGCCGTTTTGCCTCCGTCGGCGCCAGCCGGGCAGCCCGACCTTATCCTTTCCGTAACCGCTCGATGCGAGGGTCTTCGACAAGGACAACAGCCCGGGAATCGGGCAGTAGAGAGTGCGTTCGGTTTGAGTTTGGCAACGCCGAAATCCGCTGGGTGGATCGCCGGCCTCACGGCAGGGTGCGAGAGGTTCGTGCATGCCAGCCTGACCGATCCGGTCGAGCGCGCTCGCCGGACCCGCTTTGTCGGCGTCGTGCTCGCGGCGCCCTTCTTCGGCATGGCGGCGTTCGCCTTCGCCTTTTCGGGCCAGATCGGCGTCGCGATGATCGCGGCGAGCCTGTGCGCGCTCTGCGGCATTTGCTGGCTCGCCGCGCTGCTCGTGGCGGTCAATACCAGGCGGGAAGTCGTCGAGGGCGCGGCGCTTGCGCTTGCGGTCGCTTTCGCGTCGGCGACGCTCGCAGCGGCCGGCGGCATGGCTTCGCCGCTCACAGCGGCCGCGGCTGCGCTCTTCTTCGAATCCTGGTGGGTGGGCCGGTCGCGCGGCGCAGCGCTCGCGGGCGTCCTCGCCACGATTGTGGTTTTCGCGCTGCAGCTTCCGCTTTCGGGCATCTGGACGTCGGCCGGCGGAGCGCAAGCGTCCGCGCCCTGGCAGTGGCTCGTACCGCTCGCCTACGCGCTGACCGTCGGCGCGCGGATGCAGGCTCTCCTCGCCTCGGCCCGCTCCGCCGAGCCGGACGACATCGAGCCTCCGCTCGAAGCGCGCATCGACGCGGTGGTGGCGCGAATGGCTGCCAATGGCGACGTGCTCGACGTTTCCGAACAGGCGCGCCGGCTCCTCAACGTTGCGCCGGAATTGCTGCTGGGCGCCGGCCTGTTCGACCGCATCCATGTCGCGGACCGGGTGGCCTGGCTTTGCGCGTTAGCCGACATGCGCGAGAAAGCGCCGGGCGCGCGCATCGACATCCGCCTGCGTCTTCCCGGGGCGGCCGGGGAGAGCGCGGCCGACAATTACCGCCATTACGAAGTCGAGTTCATCCGCGCCAATGAGGATCGCGAGGTGCTGGCGCTGATACGCGAGAACGGCGAGGTCGCAACGCTCAGGTCGGAACTCGCCGCGGCCGTCGAGCAGGCGGACAGCAACGAGATCGCCAAGAACCGCTTCCTCGCCGCCGTCAGCCATGAATTGCGGACGCCGCTCAACGCCATCCTCGGCTTTTCGGACATGCTGGCGCACGAGATGTTCGGTCCCTTCGCCGATCCGCGCCAGAAGGAATATGTCGGCCTGATCAACGAATCCGGCAATCATCTATTGTCGGTCGTCAATTCGATCCTCGACGTATCCAAGATCGAATCCGGGGCCTATGCGATCCATCCCGAGCCGTTCGCCTTCGCCGACGCGGTCGAGATGTGCCGCTCCATGATGGCGCACCAGGCCGCGGCGAAATCGGTATCGCTGCGCCTGGCGCTGACGCCGGGCACGGACGAGATCTGCGGCGACCGTCGCGCGATCCAGCAGATCCTGATCAACCTCCTGTCGAACGCGGTCAAATTCACGCCGGAAGGCGGCAGCGTGGTGATCGGCGCCAGGCGCGTCGGCCAGCGCCTCCGCTTCTGGGTGAGCGACACGGGCATCGGCATCGCCCCGGACGATCTCAAGCGGATCGGCCAGCCTTTCACGCAGGTGCAGAACGAATATACGCGCCAGTTCGAGGGCGCGGGCCTGGGATTGTCCCTCGTGAAGGGGCTCGTCGTCCTGCACGATGGAACGATGACGATCGAAAGCGCACCCGGCGAGGGCACGACCGTGACCGTGACCGTGCCGGTCGCCGGTCCGCATTCGGCCGCGGAAGACATGCGCGGCGACGCTGTGGAAAGGGCAGAACCTACGAACGAGGCAGGCAATGGGACGCAACGCAAGACGGCGTGAACCTGCATACGGCTCCTCCTTCGTCCGGAACATGTTGCTGACGGCGGGCGAGGGGGCGATGCGCAATCCGCTCGCGGTCGGAGCGACCACGGCCTTTCTGGTGGCCTTCTCCTTCGTCTCGGCGAATGCGCTCTGGTACCAGCCGCATTTCTACAAGGAGGCATTTTTCTCGACACGCAGCCATGCCGATCGGCAGGCCGCCCGTGCGGCAAGCGCGCCCGCGCCTGCAACCCGTACGCCCGCCAGCCCCGCGGCCGCGCCGGGAGCCGCCGTCGCCGACCCGCTGGTCCAGAAGGTTCAGGCCTCGCTTGCGAAGCTGAAGCTCTATTCCGGGCCGGTGGACGGCCTCGACGGGCCGCAGACCGGGCAGGCGATCGCGGCGTATCAGAAAAGCGCCGGCCTGCCTGCTTCCGGCCACATCGACGGCTTCCTGTTGAAGCGGCTGGGCATTCTCCAAACCAACCCGCCCCAGGAGGCTCCGCGGCCCGCGCCGCGGCCGCAGCTCGACGC
>JBQCFH010000365.1:0-2279 GCA_051959385.1 Rhizobiaceae bacterium
CGTCGGCCTGATGGCCGGACGCTTCGCCGCCGCCGCGCGGCTCGGCCGGCCGATTGCCGCGCCGCCCGTCACCACCGCCTTCGGCGCGCTGCTCAACCACATCACCGGCGGGCACATCCTTTCCGATGACGAGCCCGGCAAGCGTTCCTTCCAGCCGATGAACATCAATTTCGGCCTTTTCCCCCCCGTTGAAGCCCCGCGCGTCGAGGGCAAGCGGCTGCGCGGCAAGGAAAAGACCGCCGCAAAGAAGCGCGCGCTTACGGCCCGCGCCCTTGCCGATTTCCGAACCTGGCTGTCGGTCGCCGGCGTGATGCAAGCCGCGGAATAGTCCCGCGATCTCGGCTGGCCAGGGAGCGCTAAGCCCATCCCGTCGATGCCCGCCGAAACAGGATCCAGTACCTGGCGAGCGTGCCGATATCGCGATGCTCGGACATGGCCCGTGCGCCGAGCCTCTCCACCCGATCGAGATAGGCGCCCGCCAGCCCGGCCGGCAGATAGGCTGGCCGCAGCACCGCCGGCAGATTTCGCGCGCCGGCCTCGAAATTGGCGAAGTGGTCGCGGCCGAGCGCGACCATGGCGGCGACCGCCCGCGCCGCCGCCGCGCCGCCCTTCTCCGCCACGAAGGCTTCCGGCGTCGTTCCGGCCGCCGAAAGGATGTCGCGCGGAACGTAGCATTGACCGCGCGAAAGATGGATCGGCAGCGAGCGCAACAGCCCAGCGATCGCCTGCGCGCAGCCCGCATGGCCGGCGATCTCGGCGGTAGCCAGAGCGGCGTCGCGGTCGAGCGCCAGCGCGGCAAGCTGGACCAGCGCCGAGGCCGTCTCGCCGCAATAGCCTTCCAGGTCGTTCCGCGACGGCATCGGATCGTCGTAGAGATCGAACAGCCGCGCTTCGATCATGTTGTCGAAGCTCGCGGGCGGCAGTTCATAGGCGCGGATGGTCCGGATCAGCGCCTCCGCCACCGGATGCCCGGCCGCCGGCGTGTCGCCCAGGATCGCGTCGCGCCACCATTGCAGGCGGATCTCACCGGGCAGCGGCTCGTGCACGAGGTCCCGGACCCGCGCAATCTCCACATTGAAGGCGTAGAGCGCGAAGAGCGCCGGCCGCTTTTCCTCCGGCGCGAACAGAACGGAAAGGTAGCGGTCGCGGTCCGCTTCGCGGACGATCCGCACCGCCTCCTCCACCGCTCTGGCCATGGCGGTCAGCCCACCGCGACGAGCGCGGCAGCGACGGCGCGATCCTCGGCGAGCAGCACGTTGAAGGTGCGCACGGCGGCGCCTGTGCTCATCGGATCGGCCGATATCCTTCGCTCGCGGAGCGCTGCGCGGATTTCGGCCGACAGCGGCTTCAGCTCAGTGCCCGTGCCGACAAGCAGGATCTCGATCTCCTCCGCCTCGGCGAGAACGGCATCGAAATCGGCCGCCGCCAGCCTCTCCGGATCGGGCGGCTGCCAGCCGTAGATACCGGAAGGCAGGCACAGGATGGAGCCGCGATGCGACATGTCGGCGAAGCGGAAGCCGCCATTGCCATAGGCGTCGATCGGGGCACGGCCGGGAAAATGCGCGTCGCGGATTTCGATGCCGGCCGGGCTCATTTCGACGGTAGCTGCTGCGGCCCGTCCTTGGCTACAGGTTCCACATCCTCATCGGGCACCGGCGTCCATGTCGGCCGCAGGTGGAAGACGATCAGGATCGGCGCCGCGATGAATATCGAGGAGAAGGTGCCGATGAAGACGCCGAAGAGCATGGACGCGACGAAGGAACGGATGACCTCACCGCCGAACAGGTAAAGCGCGAGCAGGGCGAGGAAGGTCGTCATCGACGTCATTGTCGTGCGCGCCAGCATCTCGTTGTCGGAGAGGTCGAGCAACTGGCCGAGCGGCATTTTCTTGAAGCGCCGCAGGTTCTCGCGCACGCGGTCGTAGATGACGACGGTGTCATTCAGCGAATAGCCGACGATGGTCAGGATCGCCGCCACCGTCGACAGGTCGAACTCGAGCTGCGTGACGACAAGGAATCCGAGCGTCAGCGTGATGTCGTTGATCGTCGCGACGATCGAGCCGATGGCGAATTGCCACTCGAAACGGACCCAGACATAGACCAGGATCCCGCCCATGGCCGCCAGCACGCCCAGGATGGCCGACCATGCCAGCTCGCTCGAAACGGTGGGGCCGACGAGTTCAACGCGTCTGATGTCATAGCTGGAAGAGAGCGTCTGGCGCGCCTTCTCGACGATCACGTTGCCGGAAGCCTCGTCGCTCGCCGCGCCTATGCGGATCA
>JBQCFH010000366.1:0-9501 GCA_051959385.1 Rhizobiaceae bacterium
CGAGGATCGCGGCGAAAAGGAAGGCGCCGAAGACCAGCTCGTCGCGCCCGGGCCGAACCTTGCGCGCCCGCAAGACCAGGGTGAGCGCCGCGAGGAAGGGCGTGCAGTAGTAGGTGGCGACCATGGCCGGCTCGGCCATCAGCACCTGCCGGAAGGATTGCGCCTCCGTGACGGAATCGAGCCAGTAGGTCTTGAGCTTCGGGTCGAGGTTCGCATAGGGCGCGGCGAGGCACTGCGGGAAGGCAAAGACGAGCAGCGCGGCCACCGCCGCCGCAAGCATCACAAGCGACAGGAGCCGGCTTCTGAAGGTAGCCCGGCAGGCGGGGATGGCAGCGGCGAGCAATAGGCCGACGCCTGCCAGCGCCGCGACCGACATCTGCGGCAGGGTAAAGGCGTCACAGCGCGGCGCGCCCCAGAGGCCGGACGGGACCGTGGCGACGAAGGAGAGGAGGGAGACACCGGCAAAACCGGCCGCGAAGGCGGCGGTGCCCTGGCGCTCGCTATGGCCGTGCAGAAGGAAGCTGGTGGCCGCGGTCGCGCCGGCAAGCGCGACATAGGGCGCCGTCTCCATCCCGACCACCAGCGACAGGGCGGCCGTGATCCCGGCGCCGAAACCGGCCGCCCGACGCCGAGGCGCCTCCAGCAGGAAGGAGATGGTCGCCAGCACGAGCAGCAGCTGGACGTTGTGGTGGTCGAGCGCGCCGGTCTGGAAGAGCGGGAGCTGGTATAGCGCGAGCGCGCCGATAAAAGTGGCGGGCAAGAGCGCCTCGTCGGCTCCGAGGCGCCGCACGAGCCGCAGCAGGAGGAAGAGCGCCGCCGCCATGAGCAGCGCCGGGTAAACGATCTCGACGGCGATCTCCGCGCTCGCCATGCTGCCGGTCAATGCCCTGGCCAAGAGGAGCAAAGCCGCGATCGGCGCATCGACGAAGCGCGACCAGTGCATGAGGAAGCCGCCTTCGGGTCCCATGCGATACTGGTGGAGATCGTACCAGCCTTGCCCCGACAAATAGTCGAGGACCTCGACCATGCGCATCAGGCTGTCGTTATCGGCGTTCTCGCCGTAGATGAGCGGAAAGCCCTTCGCCGCATGGACGAGCACGACGGCCGCCGCGACGAGCAGCGCCAGCCCAACATCCCGCTGCCAGATGCTTGAGCGGCGGACAGACGGCTGAGCCGCAACGATCCGGTCTGTCATGCGATCCTGTCCCGTCGCTCGCCTGGACGGCCAGAGCCTAGCCGCTGCCATTTCAACAAACCGTAAAGTCGCCGGCGCGCACGCCCATTCAACGAGTACGGCCGGCCTCGGGGAAAACCCAGAGGACGGAACCGACATAGCTTGCCGCGCTCGCGCCGATTACCGTCAGCACGGACATGGCGAAGGGCGAGGCATGCAGGCCGGCCACCGAGAGATGCGCAATCGCGCCCGACGCCAGCGCGCAGCCAAGCTGAAGCGCAAAATAGCGCGGCAGCGCATGGCCATGGCCGTGTTCGCCACCGAAGGTCCAGTTCCGCTGCGCCGAATAGGCCGTGACGAAGGCAATCGCATAGGCAAGCACACTGGCGGCGAAAGGCGGCATGCCCCGCGAGGCGAAGAACCAGGAAAGGGAAAAAAGCAGGCCGGCCGCGGCCACGCCAACGAGCACGAAGCGCAGCGCAGTCGCCCCATCGACCAGCCGGCGCAGCGACATCATTCGGCTCCCGCCGGCTCGTGGGCCGCCACCGGCGTCGTTGCGATCCGCGCGCGGGAGACCGGAATCTCCATGACGCCAAGGAGGAAGGCCGAGAAGAAGAGCTGGAGCGCAATAACGATGAGGCTGAGGCCGAGAACGACGATGCGAGGAATCTCCGAATCCTCGACCGGACCGAAGCCGAGATGCGCCCAGCGCGCCACGGCATAGCCGAAGAAAAGCGCTCCACCGGCGAAGAGGATCGCCGCGTCGAGCGCCAGCCGGTCGGTGCTCAAGTTGCGGATCAGCCAATCCGATCGCCTGGTGGCCGGCAGAAAGCCGGTGATGTGCGCATAATATCGGGAGAGCGCTCCGACGGTGACGAGCTGCACGCCCGAAACCATCATGAAGCAAGCCGCCATGAATGTGTTGAGGTCGAGCGACAGATTGTCGACGACCCGGAGCGGGCCCCACAGGAGCAGGAGGGCGAAGACCAAGCCGACGCCAAACAGCGTCATTCCCGGAACGAAGAAGAGCCATCTCGGATTGTACATCAGCAGGAATTTCAGGTGGCGCCAGCCATCCCGCCACGTCCTGAGATGAGGCGGGCGGCTGCGGCCGTCCGGCTTCAATGTGGTCGGCACCTCCTCGATGCGAAGCCCGGCGAGCGCGCCGCAGACCACCATTTCGCTCGCGAACTCCATGCCGGTCGTGCGCAGGTTGAGCGAACGGATCGAGGCGGCGTTGAAGCCGCGCAATCCGCAATGGAAATCGCCCGTTTCGATCCTGAACAGGAGGCGGCCGAGCCAGCTCAGCACGGGATTGCCGAGATAGCGATGCAGCGGGGGCATGGCGTTGCGCTCGATGCCGCCACGGAAGCGATTGCCCATGACGAGGTCGGCCCCGGCGCGCAGCCGCTCGACAAAGGCTTCGAGCGCGGAGAAATCATAGCTGTCGTCGGCGTCGCCCATGATGATGTAGCGGCCCCTTGCCTGAGCGATGCCGCCGCGCAACGCCGCGCCGTATCCCTTGTCGGCAACGGCGATGACGCGGGCGCCGAGCTCGGCGGCAATCTTCTGCGATCCGTCCGTGCTGCCATTGTCGGCGACGAGCACTTCGCCGGAAACGCCATGCCCGGCGAGAAAGGCGAGCGCCTTGGTCACGCAAGCCGCGATGGTCTCGGCCTCGTTGAGGCACGGCATCAGGATCGTCAGTTCGATTTCGTCCTGCAGCTTGTCGCGCGACGGGAAGACGGCGTTCATTTCGTTCGGCTCGACGTTCAACGGCGGCAGGCCTGCCGCGCACGGGCGCGAATTTCGCCGAAAAGGCTTAAGATTCCGATGATCCGTTTGCGAGAAGCGTAACGAAACCGCCGGCGGCGCGCTTGCGGCCGCCCACGCATGCCGCTCAGGCAGGCGGCGATTGGCAGAGGGGCCCGAAATTAGGTAGAGCATTCGGCCTGACAAACCGAGGGAAGCTCTGTCATGCCGCTCAATATCGCCATCCAGATGGACCACGTGTCCACCATCCGCATCGCCGGCGATACGACCTTCGCGCTGGCGCTGGAGGCGCAGCGTCGCGGCCACAGGCTCTATCACTATACGCCCGACCGCCTCTCCATGCTGGGCGGCAAGGTCTATGCGCGGCTGGAGACGCTCGCGGTCGTCGACAAGGCCGAGAAGCATTACGAGCTCGGCGAGCCGGTTCGGACCGATCTTTCCGAGATGGACGTGGTGCTCTTGCGGCAGGACCCGCCCTTCGACATGAACTACATCACGACGACGCATATCCTCGAACGCATCCATCCCGCGACGCTGGTGGTCAACGATCCCGCCTGGGTCAGGAACAGCCCGGAGAAGATCTTCGTCACCGAGTTCCCGGACCTGATGCCGGAGACGCTGATCACCAAGGACCCGCTCGAAGTGGCGGCTTTCCGCCGCCAATACGGCGACATCATCATAAAGCCGCTCTACGGCAATGGCGGCGCCGGCGTGTTCCATCTGCTCGAAGCCGACCGCAATCTGGCCTCGCTCCTCGAGATGTTCGGCCAGCTCTTCCGCGAGGCCTACATCGTACAGCGCTATCTGAAGGAGGTGCGCGCCGGCGACAAGCGCATCATTCTCGTCGACGGCGAGCCGGCAGGCGCCATCAACCGCGTGCCGGCCGAGCACGATGCGCGCTCGAACATGCATGTCGGCGGCCGCGCCGAGCCGATCGGGATGACGGAGCGCGAGCGCGAGATCTGCGCGCGCATCGGACCGGCACTGAGGAAGCGCGGATTCCTGCTCGTCGGCATCGACGTGATCGGCGATTACCTGACCGAGATCAACGTCACCTCGCCGACCGGCATCCGCGAGGTGAAACGATTCGGCGGGGCCGATATCGCGGCGCTGTTCTGGGACGCGGTCGAGGAGAAGCGGGCGGCGCGCTGACGCTCCCCGCCGCGCCGAGCCGAAAGGCCGCGCATCCGCCTTTGTTCCGTTCCTGCAACCGGCACAACCGGATTGCATCCTGCGCGTTCATTTTGTTCCCCAATTGTTCTTGCGCGCGGCTGCAATCTGTGCTTGTCTGCCGGTAGTAGGGGTACGGAGGGCAGCATGGTTTCGCGGGTGCGCACGGTCGCCTTTCAGGGCATCGAGGCCGTTCCCGTCGACGTGCAGGTCATGGTCGCGCCGGGCAAGGTCGGCATCCAGATCGTCGGCCTGCCGGACAAGGCGGTGGCGGAGAGCCGGGAGCGGGTACAGGCGGCGCTGCACGCGTCCGGCCTTTCAATGCCGGCGAAGAAGGTGACGGTCAATCTGGCGCCGGCGGACCTGCCCAAGGAGGGCAGCCATTACGACCTTCCCATCGCGCTCGGCCTGATGGCGGCGCTCGGCGCCGTGCCGGGCGACGCGCTCGCCGGCTATGTCGTGCTCGGCGAACTCTCGCTGGACGGCACCATCGCGCCCGTGGCCGGCGCGCTTCCGGCGGCGATCGCCGCCAACGCCGAAGGCAAGGGGCTGATCTGTCCGCACGATTCCGGCTCAGAGGCGGCGTGGGCCGGCGAGGAGATCGACATCCTGGCGCCGCGCAGCCTGATCGCCATCGCCAACCATTTCCGCGGCACGCAAGTTCTGAAGCGGCCGGAGGCGCGCATCCGGCCGGCGGCCGGCGCGCTCCCCGACCTCGCCGATATAAAGGGACAGGAAAGCGCCAAGCGCGCCCTGGAGGTGGCGGCGGCCGGCGGCCACAATCTCCTGATGGTCGGGCCGCCCGGCGCGGGCAAGTCGATGCTGGCGCAGCGCCTGCCCTCGATCCTGCCGCCGCTCTCGGCGCGCGAACTGCTCGAAATATCGATGATCGCCTCGATGGCCGGCGAACTCGCGGGCGGCCAGCTTTCCGATCGCCGGCCGTTCCGTGCCCCGCATCATTCGGCCTCGATGGCGGCGATGGTCGGCGGCGGGCTGAGGGTGCGGCCGGGCGAGGTGTCGCTGGCGCATAACGGCGTGCTGTTCCTCGACGAACTGCCGGAATTCACGCCGCAGGTGCTCGATTCGCTGCGCCAGCCGCTCGAATCGGGCGAATGCGTCATCGCCCGCGCCAACCACCGCGTCTCCTATCCGGCGCGCATCCAGCTCGTGGCGGCGATGAACCCATGCCGCTGCGGCATGGCGGGCGAGCCCGGCTATCGCTGCGCGCGAGGCCCGCGCTGCCAGAGCGATTACCAGGCGCGCATCTCCGGCCCGCTGCTCGACCGCATCGATCTCAGGATCGACGTGCCGGCGATTTCGGCGAACGACCTGATTCGGCCGGCCAAGGCGGAGCCGTCAAGCGCGGTGGCGGAGCGGGTCGCCCGCGCCCGCGCCATCCAGGCGGAGCGCTTCGCCGCGCTCGGACCGGCCGGCGCGATGACGAACGCGCACTGCGCGACGAAGCTGATCGAGGAGATCGCCGCGCCCGATGCGGCGGGAGCGGCGCTGCTCTTCGACGCAAGCGAAAAGCTCGGCTTCTCGGCGCGGGCCTATCATCGCGTGCTCAGGGTCGCGCGCACCCTGGCCGATCTCGACGGCGAGGCGAAGGTCGGGCGCATCCATCTGGCGGAAGCGATCTCCTACCGCGTGCCCGGCGAACGGCTGGCCCAGGCGGCCGCGTAACAGCGGGAGCCGCGCCGATCCGAACGCATGCCGGTCCGAGCCGATCCGGAAGCAGAGGCCGGCCGGAATCGCGGGCGCACAGCGGACCGACGCCCCATTGCAGCCCGGCTAGGCTTTGGACGTGCGGAACCCGCCCCCGATTGATGTCGGAACTGAGCGCCGGTTACTTGACCGCGCTGACCAGCATGTTGTCGCCGGAGCGGATGCTGACCCAGTGGCCGGTGTCATCCTCGGCCTGGCGCTTCAGGTAGCGGTAGGGCGTGTGCGTCCACAGCTTCACCTTGTCGCTCAGATTGTCGAGGATATAGTCGCCTTTGTCGGTGCGCACGGTGAGCACCGCGTGCCCCTCACCGTCGGGCTTGCGCACAACGGTGATCAGGAGATCGGCAAGCGAAAATCCGGCGCGGGCCAGGTCACGGCGCTTTTCCAGCACGTAATCCTCGCAGTCGCCGACGCCCTTGTCGGGATAGGCCCAGACCTCGTCCTTGCCGTAGATGTCGTAGTCGCTCATCGGCTTCACAGCGGCGTTCACCCGATCATTCACGCCGACGATCATGTCCCAGGTGGCGCGGGTAAGCTGCGCCGGCCGCAGGTCCTGCGGATGGATGCTGCATTCGGCCGGATTTGCCTTGCAGAACTCGTAGTGGCCGATCGGCTGCGAGGTCAGACCGCCGGTCACCATATAGCCACTGGCCACCGCATCGTTGGCGCCCCAGCCCATCGCCAGGACACCAACCATGACGGCGCTGCGCAGCACCGCACCTTTCCCCACCTTGCCCGCCCGGATAGACACCATTCCCGCCGCCACTTATATTTCTTAATGAAACGTTAAGTGCGGTGGACGGACAAAGTCAATCCAACGTTTGGGTGGGTTCCGTTGTTGGTTAGCAGGCGTGGTAAAAATGCAAACATCGCCCGGCGGGACACGGCGGACGGACGCCGCCGGACAGCTTAACGCGAGGCGGAACTCACCAGCCTGGGCCGGGTAGCGGCGCGTTTGCGGCCGCTATTGGTGTTTATGAAATCGACGATGCGCGGCACGATCTCGGCGCGGAAGCGCGAGCCGTTGAACACCCCGTAATGCCCGACCTTGCGCTGCATGTAATGCTCGCGCATGCCGTCGGGGATGTTGGGCGCCAGCCGATGCGCGGCCTTGGTCTGGCCGAGGCCCGAAATGTCGTCGTTCTCGCCCTCGACGGTCAGCAGTGCGACATTGCGGATCGCCGTCGGGTCGACCGGCTCGGCACGGTGCATCATCTTGCCGAGCGGCAGACGATGCTCGATGAAGACGGTCTCGACGGTCTGCAGGTAAAATTCGGCGGTGAGGTCCATCACCGCCAGGTATTCGTCGTAGAATTCCCGGTGCTTCTCGGCCGAATCGCCGTCGTGCTTCACCAGGTGCATGAAGAAGTCCTTGTGGGCGATGATGTGCCGGTCGAGGTTCATGCTCATGAAGCCGGAAAGCTGCAGGAAGCCGGGATAGACCTCGCGCATGAAGCCCGGGTGCGGCCAGGGCACCTGCATGATGACATTGTCGCGGAACCACTCGATCCCGTGCTGCTCGGCAAGCTTGTTGACCGCGGTGGGATTCGAACGCGTGTCGATCGGGCCGCCCATGAGGACCATCGAGGCCGGCGCGAAACGGTCGCCGCGCGCCTCCATCAGCGCCGCCGCGGCGAAGACCGGCACCGAAGGCTGGCACACCGCCATCACATGCGCGCCTTCGCCGAGCAGATGCAGCATCTCGATGACGTAGTCGATGTAGTCGTCGAGGTCGAAATGCCCCTTGGCGAGCGGCACCATACGGGCGTCGGCCCAGTCGGTGATGTAAACGTCGGCATGCGGCAGCATGGCTTCGACCGTGCCGCGCAGCAGCGTCGCGTAGTGGCCCGAGATCGGCGCGACCATCAGCAGCTTCGGCTGGGCGCGCCCGGCGGCGCCATGCTTCTCGAAATGCAGCAGGTTGCAGAAGGGACGCGACCAGACGGTCTTCTCGACCACCGGAACTTCCTTGCCATCGATTTCGGTCGAGGCGATGCCGAATTCCGGTTTGCCGTAGCGGCGGGTGGTGCGTTCGAAAAGCTCGGCGGCCGCCGCTGCCGAACGGCCCCACAGCGTCTGCGACAGAGGATTGAGCGGATTGGAATAGAAGAAACGGAGGGCGTCGGCGTATACACGGGCCGGCTGCAGCGCCGCGTGGTTCAATTCGTAAAGCTGATAAAACATTCCGGTCCCGTCTCCGAGGCCGGCTTGAAGAGCCACGCCGGTCCGGGCTGATGTTGCCATGCATACAAAGCTAGCAGCGATTTGTTGCAGCGCAATAGATAACGCAGCGTGATTTTTAGCGAATATGTGGAAAGAACAGGTTTAAGCGGGCGTTGTTCCGCTCCGCAGGCGCCGGCGACGACGGTCGCCGACGCAACTGGCCGCCGGCTCGCGAATCAGACGCCTTCGACCAGCACCATTTCGGCTTCCGCCACGGTAACGCGAATCGCCTTTGCCGCCTGGTACTCGGCGGAATTGTAGCACTCCCTGGCGGCCTGGATGGACGGGAACTCGATGACGACGTTGCGGGTGCGGGCCTTACCCTCCATCGCCTCGTGGGCGCCCCCGCGCACAAGGAAATTGGCGCCATATTTCTCGAAGGCGGGCTTCGCCGCGGCGATGTAATCCTTGTAGCGCTCCGGATCGCGGACATCGACACGCGCGATCCAATACCCCTTGGCCATTCTCTGCTCCTTGGTCTCAGGCTTCCTGCATCTCTGCGAGAATAGAAAGGGCCGCCTTGCGCCTGTCAACCGCGCCGACGATCGGCCGGGCGACCACCAGATGGCTGGCGCCGGCGCGGATCGCGTCGGCCGGCGTCATCACGCGCTTCTGGTCGCCATGCTCGCTGCCGGCCGGCCGGATGCCGGGCGTGACGATCGCCATTTCGGGGCCGACGATGGCGCGCACGGCGGCCGCTTCCGCCGCCGAGCAGACGATGCCGCCGACACCGGCGGCGAGCGCCTGGCCGGCGCGGCGCTCGACCAGCGTGCGCGGATCGCACGCATAGCCGGCCTCTTCCATGTCGCGCGCGTCCATCGAGGTCAGCACGCTGACGGCGAGGATCGTCAGGCCCGAGCCTTTCGCGGCTTCGGCGGCGGCGCGCATGACGCGCGGATAGGCGTGCACGGTCAGCATCGACATGCCCATCCCGGCGATCGCCTCGACGCCCCTGGCGACCGTGTTGTCGATGTCGAGCAGCTTCATGTCGAGAAAGATGCGGGTGCCGCCGCTCGCCAGTTCGCGGGCGAAATCGAGGCCGCCGGCAAAGGCGAGCTGGTAGCCGATCTTGAAGAAGCCCGCGGCGCCGTCCAGTTCGCGCACGATTTTTTCCGCCTCGGCGACGGTCGGCACGTCCAGTCCGACGATCAGGCGTTCCCTCACGGCAGGCACGGCAGTATTCATGGTTCCACCCTCGTCGACAGCATCTGCGCGCGTTCGATCAGCGTCCGGAATACCCTCTCCATGGCTTGCCGCAGCCGTTCATCCCGGAATCCGCCGTCCTCGTCGAAGGCCTCGCTGGCGCGCGGCACGGAGCATTGCGGCGTGACGATCTCGGCGCGGCAGGCCATCAGCACCGAGCGCAGATGGTAGAGGCCGCGGGCGCCGCCGAAGCCGCCGTCGGAAGAGGAGCAGAGGCCGAAGGCCTTGCCGGA
>JBQCFH010000367.1:0-2080 GCA_051959385.1 Rhizobiaceae bacterium
GGGCCTGAAGAAGCGCTTCAACGGCAGGCCGGAGGGCGACTGGTCGTGACGGACAGGCTCGTTCTCCTCGGCACCAAGGGCGGGCCGGCCATCCGGCCGGGCGGACCGATGCCGACCTCCTCGCTCCTGGAGATGGGCGGCCGCCGCATCGTGGTGGATTGCGGGCTCGGCGTGACCAGGGGCCTCGTCGATGCGGGAATGCCGCTGAAGACGCTCGACCTCATTTTCATCACGCATCTTCATTCCGACCATGTGCTAGAACTCGGTGCGCTCCTCCACACCGCCTGGACGGCCGGCCTCTCGACGCCGGTCCGCGTCTTCGGCCCGGCGGGTACGGAGGCCTGTTGGCGCAATTTCTGCCAGGCGCTCGATTTCGACATCGACATCCGCATCGCCGACGAAGGCCGGCCGGACATCCGCGACCTGGTCGAATTCGACGAATTCACGGAGGGCTCGGTGCTTGAGGAGAACGGGCTGGCGGTCTCCGCGCTGAGAGTGGATCATCCGCCGGTGACGGAGTGCTATGCGCTGAGTTTCGCCCATGGCGGCCGCAGAATCGTCTTTTCCTCCGACACCGTCTATTTCCCGCCGCTCGCCGATTTCGCGCGCGGCGCCGATATTCTGGTGCACGAGGCGATGCTGGAGGCGGGCGTCGACCGCTTGGTCGAGCGCACCGGCAATGGGGAACGGCTGAAGGCGCATTTGATGGCGGCCCACACGCTCGCGCCCGATGCCGGCCGCATCGCCAGCGCTGCCAATGTCGGCCACCTCGTCCTCCATCATCTGATCCCGGCGGACGATCCCGAATTCGGCGAAAACCATTGGCGCGACGCGCTCCGCGATAGCTGGAACGGTCCGCTCAGCGTCGGGCGCGACGGGTTTTCGCTGGCGATCGACGAGAGAGCGACGGAGGATGCCCGCGCATGAAGCTGGCCACGCTGAAGAACGGCACGCGCGACGGCAGGCTCGTCGTTGTGTCGCGGGATCTGACCCGTTGCACGGATGCATCCTTCCTGGCGCCGACGCTGCAGGCGGCGCTGGATGACTGGACCCGCATCTCGCCGCATCTGGCGACCCTCGCCGAGTCGCTGGAGCTGGGCTCGGTGCCGTCGGAGCGCTTTCACGAGCACGAGGCGATGTCGCCGCTGCCGCGCGCCTATCAATGGGCGGACGGCTCCGCCTATGTGAACCATGTCGAACTGGTCAGGAAGGCGCGCGGCGCCGAGATGCCGGAAAGTTTCCGGACCGATCCCCTGATGTATCAGGGCGGCTCCGACACCTTCCTCGGGCCGCGCGATCCGATCGTGCTCGCCGACGAGGCCTACGGCATCGACATGGAGGCGGAAGTCGCCGTCATCGTCGACGACGTGCCGATGACGGCCAATGCCGACGAGGCCCGCGCCGCCATCCGGCTCGTCATGCTGGTCAATGACGTGTCGCTGCGCAATTTGATCCCGGCCGAGCTCGCCAAGGGTTTCGGCTTCTTCCAGGGCAAGCCGTCCTCCGCCTTCTCGCCGGTCGCCGTGACGCCGGATGAGCTTGGCGACGCCTGGGACGGCGGCAAGGTCAACCTGCCGCTGATGGTCGACCTGAACGGCAAGGCCTTCGGCCGTGCGAATGCCGGCATCGACATGACCTTCGATTTCCCGGCGCTGATCGCCCATGCGGCGAAGACACGGGTGCTCGCCGCCGGCACCATCGTCGGCTCCGGCACGGTTTCCAACAAGCTCGATGGCGGACCGGGCAAGCCGGTGGCCGAAGGCGGCGCCGGCTATTCCTGCATCGCCGAGATACGCACGATCGAGACCATCGAGAAGGGCTCGCCCTCGACGCCCTTCATGCGCTTCGGCGACCGGGTGCGGATCGAGATGAAGGACAAGGCCGGCCGCTCGATCTTCGGCGCCATCGAGCAGACGGTGGAGAAGTATGAGCGATAGCCGATGCTGAGTGGTCTCGAGATCACCCCCTCTCCGTCTCGGGCTGCGCCCTCGACACCTCTCCCCCTCAAAAGGGGAGAGGATGCGCCGGCCGCGATGCTTGGCTCCCATCCTCTCCCCTCACGAAGTGGGGGAGAGGTGTC
>JBQCFH010000368.1:0-4293 GCA_051959385.1 Rhizobiaceae bacterium
CAGCTCGTCGCCCAATCGGCGAAGTCGGTGGTGACGACGTTCGCCTGCGTGGAGGGGTGGTGGAAGGTCGTATAGACCACGCCCACGGCCACGCGGTCGGTGATGAGCGCCCTCAGCGTCGTCTCGCCGGAACGGCTCGCCAGCCTCACCCAGTCGCCGTCGCGGATGCCGCGATCCTCCGCGTCGTGCGGATGGATCTCCAGCCGGTCCTCCTCATGCCAGGCGGTATTGCCGGTGCGCCGCGTCTGCGCGCCGACATTGTACTGCGACAGGATGCGGCCGGTGGTGAGCAGCAGCGGGAAGCGCGGGCCGACCTTCTCGTCGGTCGCGACATATTCGGTGCGCACGAAATTGCCCTTGCCGCGGACGATGCCGTTGATGTGCATGACCGGCGTGCCGAGGGGGGCCTTTTCGTTGCACGGCCACTGGATAGAGCCCTCGCGTTCCAGGAGATCGAAGGACACGCCGGCAAAGGTCGGCGTCGTCGCCGCGATCTCGTCCATCACCTGGGAGGGATGCGTATAGTTCCAGTCGAGGCCGATGGCGCGGGCGAGCTCCTGCGTCGCCTCCCAGTCGGCGTAACGCGCCTTGGGCTCAATGACCTTGCGCACCAGATTGATGCGGCGCTCGGCATTGATAAAGGTGCCGTCCTTTTCGAGGAAGGTCGAACCGGGCAGGAAAATATGCGCGTAGCGTGCGGTCTCGTTGAGGAAGAGATCGTGGACGACGACGCATTCCATCGCCTCCAGGCCGGCGGCGACGTGCTTGGTGTCGGGATCGGACTGCAGGATGTCCTCGCCCTGGATGTAGATTCCCTTGAAGGTGCCGTCGACGGCGGCGTCGAGCATGTTGTTGATCCTGAGGCCCGGCTCCTTGTCGAGCGTCACGCCCCACAGATCCTCGTAGATCTTGCGCACCGAATCGATGGCGATATGCCGATAGCCCGGGAATTCGTGCGGGAAGGAGCCCATGTCGCAGGAGCCCTGCACATTGTTCTGGCCCCTCAGCGGATTCACGCCGACGCCCCTCTTGCCCAGATTGCCCGTCGCCATGGCGAGGTTGGCCAGCCCCATGACGGCGGTCGAGCCCTGGCTATGTTCGGTGACGCCGAGACCGTAGTAGATCGCGGCGTTGCCGCCGGTGGCGTAGAGGCGCGCCGCCTGGCGGATCAGTTCCGCATCGATGCCGCAGACTTTCGCCGTCTCCTCGGGGCTGTAGCGCGGATCGGAGACGAACTCGGCCCAGTCCTCGAACGCGTCCCGGTCGCAATATGCGTCGATATAGGCTTTGTCGTAGAGCTTCTCGGTGACTACGACATGCGCAAGCCCGGTGAGGATTGCGACGTTCGTGCCGGGCTTGATCGGCAGATGGTAGGCCGCCTCCACATGCGGCGTGCGCACGAGATCGATGCGGCGCGGATCGATGACGATGAGCTTCGCGCCTTCGCGCAGCCGCTTCTTCATGCGCGAGGCGAAGACGGGATGAGCGTCCGTCGGGTTGGCGCCGATCAGGAGCATGACGTCGCAGGCCTCGACGGAATCGAAGTCCTGCGTGCCGGCGGACGTGCCGAGCGTGGTGTTGAGGCCGTAGCCGGTCGGCGAATGGCAGACCCGGGCGCAGGTATCGACGTTGTTGTTGCCGAAGCCCTGGCGCACCATCTTCTGCACGAGATAGGTCTCCTCGTCGGTGCAGCGCGAGGAGGTGATGCCGCCAATCGAGCCGCGGCCGTATTTCGCCTGGATGCGCTTGAACTCGGAAGCGGCGCGGGCGAGCGCTTCCTCCCAGGTCACCTCGCGCCACGGATCGGTGATCTTCTCGCGCATCATCGGGGTCAGGATGCGGTCGGGGTGCGTGGCGTAGCCGTAGGCGAAGCGGCCCTTGACGCAGGAATGGCCGTGATTGGCCTTGCCGGCCTTGTAGGGCATCATGCGAACGACGTCGTCGCCTTTCTGTTCCGCCTTGAAATTGCAGCCGACGCCGCAATAGGCGCAGGTGGTGACGACCGAGCGGTCCGGCATGCCCTTTTCCAGGACAGCCTTCTCGCGCAGCGCGTCCGTCGGGCAGGCCTGCACGCAGGCGCCGCAGGACACGCATTCGGAATCGATGAAATTCTCGTCCATGCTGGCGACGATGCGGCTGTCGAAGCCGCGGCCCTCGACGGTCAGCGCGAAGGTGCCCTGCACCTCGGCGCAGGCACGCACGCAGCGCGAGCAGACGATGCATTGCGACGGGTCATAGGTGAAATACGGATTCGACTCGTCCTTCACCATGTAGTCGATGGTGAGCGACCCGTGGCCGGGCGCGACGCCGTCCGCCCCATCGGGCTCGACATGATTGCGGCCCCCGACGCCGTAACGGTTCTCGGCAAGGCCGACGAGGGAGATCACGTGATCGAATTCGCTCGCGCCCGTTCCGGCCTTCTCGCCGAAGCCGAGCGGATGGTCGGAGACGTAAAGCTCCATCACGCCCTTGCGGATGGCGTCGAGGCGGTCGCTTTTCGTGCGCACCACCATGCCCTCGCCGACCGGCGTGGTGCAGGAAGCGGGCGTGCCGGCGCGACCCTCGATCTCGACGAGGCAGACGCGGCAGGAGCCGAAGGAATCCAGCATGTCGGTCGCGCAGAGCTTCGGGATCTCGATGCCGACCTCCATCGAGGCGCGCATGATGGACGTGCCTTCCGGCACGGTGACGGACCTGCCGTCGACCGTCAGCGTGACCTGCTTTGCGACCCGGGATTCGGGCGTTCCGTAGTCGATTTCCTGGATGAGGGACATCACAAGGCTCCCTTGAAAGATATGGAGAGGCGGCGCTCTGTCGCGCCCCCCTCTGTCCTGCCGGACATCTCCCCCGCAAGGGAGGAGATCACGCCGGCCGCTATCATCGGCGCTACAACGTCTGCGATTGGCGAAATCAGAAATGAAGGGCTATCTCCCCCCTTGAGGGGGAGATGTCCGCTAGGACAGAGGGGGGCAACGTAGGGCACCGGATCGTCCTTACTCTGCGGCTTCCTTCATCGGATGCGGGCGGAAATCTTCGGGAAAATGTCTTAGCGCACTCATGACCGGATAGGGGGTAAAACCTCCGAGAGCGCAGAGCGACCCGAACTTCATCGTGTTGCAGAGGTCTTCCAGCAGCGCGACCTGCTTCTCCGGCTCGAGACCCCGCGCGATCCGGTCGGCGACCTCGACGCCGCGCACGGCGCCGATGCGGCATGGCGTGCACTTGCCGCAGCTTTCCACCGCGCAGAATTCCATGGCGAAGCGCGCCTGCTTCAGCATGTCCACCGTGTCGTCGAAGACGACGATGCCGGCATGGCCGATCAGCCCGTCCTTGGCGGCGAAAGCCTCATAGTCGAAGGGCGTGTCGAAGAGCTCGCGCGGGAAATAGGCGCCGAGCGGGCCGCCGACCTGCACGGCGCGAACCGGCCGGCCGGACTTCGTGCCGCCGCCGATCCCGTCGACGATCTCGCCCAAAGTGAGCCCGAAGACCGCCTCGAACAGGCCCGGATATTTGACGTTGCCGGCGATCTGGATGGGGATCGTGCCGCGCGAGCGGCCGAGGCCGAAATCCTTGTAGTGAGCCGCGCCCCTGTCGAGGACGATCGGCACCGAGGCCAGCGAAATGACGTTGTTGATGACGGTCGGCTTGCCGAACAGGCCCTTGTGCGCCGGCAACGGCGGCTTGGCGCGAACCTCTCCGCGCTTGCCCTCGAGGCTGTTCAGCATCGAGGTCTCCTCGCCGCAGACATAGGCGCCCGCGCCGACCCGCACTTCCATATCGAAGGCGTGGGACGAGCCCAGCACCGAGGGACCGAGCAGTCCTTCGCACCGCGCGATCCCGATCGCCTCGCGCATGGTCGCCACCGCATGCGGATATTCCGAGCGGATATAGATGTAGCCCCTGGTCGCGCCGACCGCGATGCCGGCGATCGCCATGCCTTCGATCAGCACGAAGGGATCGCCTTCCATGATCATGCGATCGGAGAAGGTGCCACTGTCGCCCTCGTCGGCGTTGCAGGCGATGTATTTCTGCGACGCGGGCGTATCGAGCACCGTCTTCCACTTGATGCCGGTCGGGAAGCCGGCGCCGCCGCGGCCGCGCAGGCCGGAATCGGTCACCTGCTGCACGATCTCCGCCGGCGTCATCTTCAGCGCCTTTTCCAGGCCCGCAAGGCCGCCATGCGCCTTGTAATCCGCAAGCGACAGCGGATCGGTAATGCCGACGCGGGCGAAGGTGAGCCGCGTCTGCCGCGCCAGATAGGGGATCTTTTCCGGATCGCCGAGCGACAGGGCG
>JBQCFH010000369.1:0-6314 GCA_051959385.1 Rhizobiaceae bacterium
CTTGAACTTCCGTGCGATCGCCTCGCGCAGCGGCGGAATCCCGGAGACCGGCGGATACTTGGTCTCGCCGCGCCGGATCGCCTCGATCGCCGCGTTCTTGATGTTGTCGGGCGTGTCGAAGTCCGGCTCGCCGGCGCCGAGGCCGATGACGTCCCGGCCTTTCGCCTTGAGGTCGCGCGCCTTCTGGCTGACCGCTATGGTCGCGGAAGGCTTCACGCGTGAAAGGGCGTCGGCAAGGAAGGCCATCTGAATGTCTCCATTGGAGTGGGAAAAATGCCGGGGCTTCTCATGTCCGATCGCGCGGGAAACCGCAAGGCTCGGCTAGTGTCCCGATTCGGAAATTCGTTTCACCCCCAAATCGACCATCGGACGAATTTCCGAATCGAAAGGACACTAGCAACCCTATGATTCTAGTGTGGTTTCGGTTTTGAAGTTCGTCTCCGGGCCTGATATAGCGAATGTCACGAACTTCAAAACCACCACACTAGTGGTCCGATTCCGACATTTGCACCTCTTTGTGCAGCGCTCGTAGGCAAATGTCGGAATCGAAGGACCACTAGCAAGTCAATGATTCTAGTGGAGCTTTGAATTTGACATTTGAGAACGACGCGTGATGCAACCCGGACTCAAATGTCAAATTCGCTCCACTAGCCGCAAAGCCTCGATTTCGCCGGACATTTTAACCGGCGGTAAAAGCTTCACTGCAACAATCGCGCGAGAAAGAGATGTCGAACGCCGAGGAAAACCTTGTCGCGCAGTGTCGGTCTTGCGCACATCATCCGAAAGGATGACGGCACCTCGAGCGGGGTGTGGGGTACGTTTACGCTCAAAAGCGCGTTCCAGCCGATCTTCGCTTTCCGCGATGGACAATTGTCGATCGCGGCGTTCGAGGGCCTGATCCGCCCGCAGCGCGATGGAGAACCGGTGTCCCCCGGCGTCTTCTTCCCCAGCATTCCGCCGCTCGACCGCTTCCACGTCGAGACGCTCTGCCGCACGCTGCATCTGCTCAACGCCGGCGCCTGCCTGTCGACCGAAGCCAGTCTCTTCATCAATTTCGATCCCTCGCTGTTCAGCGACCGCGAGATCACGGAGACGGCGCTGCGCGACATGCGGCTGGTGCTGCACGAGGCGAATGTCGAGCCGCGCCGCATCGTCTGCGAGGTGACGGAGCAGCACACCTCCTCCGACGGGGTGCTGTACCGCTTCGTCGAGGCGCTGCGCGGGCACGGCTACCGTATTGCCGTGGACGACTACGGTTCCGACTATTCCGACATCAGGCGCATCGAGGAACTGCAGCCGGACATCGTCAAGTTCGACGCCTACTGGATCACGCGGCTGATGGAATCCGGCCCCGGCTTCGCTCTCCTGAGCGCGATGGTCGACACTTTCGCGGCGCGGGGCATCGCAACGGTGTTCGAGGGGATCGAGGAAGGCTGGCAACTCGACCTTGCCGAGCGGTCGGGCGCTTCGATGGTCCAGGGCTATGTCTTGGCGCGGCCGGAACTCGCGCCGACGCAGTTCGCTGTTTTCGACCAGTCGAGGCGCGAGGCCGGTTCCGTCGGCGCAACTTCACGCGCAGACGCTGCGCGTGGCGCAACTTCGCTCCAAATATCGACGCCGCCGCGACGTCCGGTCTCGCCGAACAGAACGTTCCGGCAGCCCTTCGGCCGCCGCGCCGCGGGAAGCTGAAGACAAATGAAACGTCCAAAACGGATCAGCGACGCGATCGTCGCCGACGAGATCGGCATCGAATACGGCCGTTACGGCGACTTCACCTTGAAGAGCGCCTACCAGAAGATCTTCCGGCGCGAGGACGGGCTCCTGCGGCCGTTCGCCGTCGAAGGACTGGTCATGCCGTTCTTCGACGGCGAGGCGGTCGAGCCCGAGACGCTGTTCGAGGCGACGCCTGCCGAGGACAAGGTGTTCGTCGAGAGCATGTGCCGGACGCTGCACCTTCGAAACTACGACAATATCGGCGAACCGGGGCTGGTGCTCTTCTTCAATTTCGATCCGCGCATCAACAGCGACTTCGCCGTCACGGTGAAGGAACTGGAATTCATCGCCGGACGCTACGGCGAAATCCAGCTCGAAAGCCGTCTGCTCGTCTGCGAGATCATCGAGACACAGGAGCAGGATATCGACACGCTGCTCAGGATCACGGCGGAGATGCGCCGCCACGGCATCCGCCTGGCCATAGACGATTTCGGCGTCGGCCATTCCAATCTCGAGCGGGTGAAGCTCATCCGGCCGAACATCATCAAGATCGACGGCGGCTGGTTCCGCCAGATCGCCGCGGTGCCGGCGGCGGCCGCATTGTTCAAGAGTTTCGTCTCCGGCCTGCACGATCTCGGCGCGCAAGTCCTGGTCGAGGGGATCGAGACGCCGGAGCAGCTTTCCTGCGCGGTCGAGGCCGGCGCCGAATACCTTCAGGGCTTCCTTCTTTCGCGGCCCAGGCTTGCCGGCACAATCTTCGATCCTTCGCCTCTCAGGATAGACGTGCTGCTGCAGCCGGGCGCCAACGTGGTGCCGCTCTTCAAATGAGGATCGATCAGGCCCGTTGATCGATCGCGCAAAACTATTCGTTTCCGCATATCGGCCCGTTTGGCCATAGTCCGCCTCCCCAAGGGAGGTCACCGGCCATGATCACGCTTTACGGTTCGCTCGACAGCGGCAATTGCTACAAGCCGAGGCTGCTTGCGGCGAAGCTCGGCCTGCCGTTCCGGCATGTCGAGGTGAGTTCGCGCCACGGCTCGACGCGCACGGCCGGATTCCTGGCGAAGAACCCGAACGGCAAGGTGCCGCTGATGGAACTGGAGGACGGGCGGCTTCTCTGGGAATCGAACGCCATGCTTCTCTATCTCGGCGAGGGCACGCGGTTCGTGCCGGCGGACCGCTACGAGCGCGGCGTGGTGCATCAATGGCTCTTCTTCGAGCAGTACAGCCATGAGCCGTATATCGCCGTGCGCCGGGCGCTCGTCCACTACCCGGAGCGGAAAGCGCTGGCCACGCCGGAGCGGATGGCCGAGACGCTTGCCGGCGGAAACAAGGCGCTCGGCGTCATGGAAACGCAACTGGCGAAGACGCCCTTCATCGCCGGTCCGCAGATGAGCGTCGCCGACATCGCGCTCTTCGCCTACACGCAGGACGCCGGATATGCTGGCTACGATCTCGGGAAATTCCCTGCCGTCGCGGCCTGGCTCCACCGGGTCCGGGCCGATTCCGGCCATGTTCCTCTCGAGTGGACACCGCCCGGGCTGTGATTTTCGCTTTTGGTGCGTTTGCATCGCGAATTAAGTTCGGTTATGCGCAAACGGGGGCTGGACATTGTGCCGGCCGGATGCTGTCATTCGGCGGTAATAAAAGCCGACCAAAGCACGACCGTACCAATCGGCTATCCGTGGGAGAGAACAAGATGAAATTGCGTACCCTTCTCGCCGCAGCGACGGCGCTCACCATCATGGCGCCAGGCATCGCCGCGGCCAAGACGCAGATCACCTGGTGGCACGCCATGACCGGCGCCAACAGCGAAGTGGTCAACAAGATCACCAAGGATTTCAATGCCAGCCAGAGCGACTACGAGGTCGTGCCGGTCTACAAGGGCACCTATCCGGAGACGCTGAACGCCGGCATCGCCGCCTTCCGCGCCGGCCAGGCGCCGGACATCATCCAGGTCTTCGACGTCGGCACCGGCGTGATGATGAACGCCGAGGGCGCTATCAAGCCGGTCGCGGACGTGCTCTCCGATGCCGGCTTCAAGTTCGACAAGAGCCAGTACATTCCGGGCGTCGTCGCTTACTATTCCAAGCCCGACGGCACGATGCTGTCCTTCCCCTACAACTCGTCTTCCCCGATCCTCTATTACAACAAGGACATCTTCAAGAAGGCGGGGCTCGACGTGAACAATCCGCCCAAGACCTGGGACGAGGTCTGGGAGATGGCCAAGAAGATCAAGTCGAGCGGCGCGGCCGAGTGCGGCTACACCTCGACCTGGCTGACCTGGATCCATCTCGAGAACTTCGCCGCCTGGAACGACGTGCCCTACGGCACCAACCAGAACGGGCTCGCCGGCAAGGACGTGAAGTTGGAGATCAACGCGCCGATCTATGTCAATCATTTCCAGGCGATCGCCGATCTAGCCAAGGACGGCACGTTCAAATATGGCGGCCGCACCTCGGAGGCGAAGCAGATTTTCCTCGCCGGAACCTGCGGCATCATGACGGAATCCTCCGGCGGCATCGGCGACATCGTCAAAGCCAAAATGAATTTCGGCGTCGGCCAGCTTCCCTACGATTCCAGCGCGAAGAACGCCCCGCAGAACACGATCCCCGGCGGCGCCAGTCTATGGGTGTTCGCCGGCAAGTCGGACGAGGAGTACAAGGGCGTCGCGGCGTTCTTCAACTATCTCTCCAAGACCGACGTGCAGGTCTACCTGCATGAGACCTCGGGCTACATCCCGATCACCATGGCGGCCTATGAAGCCACGAAGAAGTCCGGCTTCTATGAGAAGAATCCGGGCCGCGAGACGCCGATCCTCGAAATGACCGGCAAGGCGCCGACCGAAAACTCGAAAGGCGTGCGCCTGGTCAACCTGCCGCAGGTTCGCGACATCGAGAACGAGGAAATCGAGAAGATGCTGGCCGGCAAGGAAACGGCCAAGCAGGCGCTCGACAATGCGGTCGAACGTGGCAACGCCGCCATCCAGCAGGCGATCGGACAGTAGGACGGCGTTTTGATCCGGCGGGAGGGCAGGTTGGAAGCGCGTGTGCTTCACGTCGCCCCCCTCTGTCCTGCCGGACATCTTCCCCGCAATGGGGGAGATCGGCTTTCCTCCAGGGTTGCGCCAATCGCTCACGTTGAAATGGACGCGCCGGCTTATGGTGCCGGCGTGACCTCCCCCCTTGCGGGGGAGATGTCCGGCAGGACAGAGGGGGGCGACGTAGAGCGCCGCCTTCTGCTGCTGGTCGAGCAACTCCGCCAGGATCTTCCATGAACCCGCGCGCGAGGTTCCCGCACAAGTTCCTGCCCTATCTCCTGGTGGCGCCGCAGCTCGCCATCACGCTGGTCTTCTTCTATTGGCCGGCTTCGCAGGCCGTGCGGCAATCGCTCTTTCGCGAGGATCCGTTCGGCCTCAGGAGCACGTTCGTCGGCCTCGCCAACTTCAAGCACGTGCTTTCGCAGCCGAACTACATCAACTCGATCGAGGTGACCGTCATCTTTTCGGTGCTGACGACGATCATCTCGATGGCGGTGGCGCTCTTGCTGGCCGTCATGGCGGAGAAGATCATCTTTGGACGCGGCTTCTACCGCACGCTGATGATCTGGCCCTATGCGGTGGCGCCGGCGATCGCCGGCATGCTGTGGCTGTTCATGTTCAACCCGTCCTTCGGGACGCTCGCCTTTCCGCTGCGTTGGCTCGGGCTCGACTGGGATCCGCTTCTGAAGAGCGGCCAGGCGATGACGCTCTTGATCGTCGCTGCGTCCTGGAAGCAGGTAAGCTACAATTTCCTCGTCTTCGTCGCGGGCTTGCAGTCGATCCCGAAATCGCTGCTCGAAGCGGCTTCCATCGACGGCGCCACCGAAAGGCGGCGCTTCTGGACCATCACCTTTCCGCTGCTTGCGCCGACATCCTTCTTCCTGCTCGTCGTCAACACGGTCTATGCGCTGTTCGACACGTTTGGCATCATCGACGCGGTGACGGGCGGCGGACCGGGCAGGGCGACCGAAACGCTGGTCTACAAGGTCTACAAGGACGGCTTCGTCAACCTGATCCTGGGGGATTCGGCGGCGGAGTCGGTGATCCTCATGGCCATCGTCATCGCGCTGACCGCCATCCAGTTCCGCTACATCGAGCGCAAGGTGCATTATGGGTAGAGCCAGCGCTTCTTACCCGGCGAAGCCGATCGGGGTGGGGATGGAGAAGACTGCGCTCGGTCTTGCGCCACCCCCACCCCGGACCTTTGATCCGACCCTCCCCGCAAGGGGGAGGGTGGGAGAGCGCCCATGACCTCCAGCCTCGCCAGCCGCCTCGTCGCGCACCTGCTGCTGATACTCGGCGTGGTGATCGTGGCGTTTCCGATCTACTACGTCTTCGTCGCTTCGACCCACAGCCTGACCGAGATCCTCAGCCCGCCGCTGCCGCTCCTGCCCGGCAACCAGTTCCTGCACAACTATTACGAGGCGATCTTCGGCGGCGTACAGAAGATCGGCGGGGTGAGCGTCGCAAGGCTGCTCTTCAACACCACCGTGGTCGGCCTCTGTGTCGCCGTCGGCAAGATCGCCATCTCGATCCTGTCGGCCTACGCCATCGTCTTCTT
>JBQCFH010000370.1:0-2632 GCA_051959385.1 Rhizobiaceae bacterium
CCGGAGACGAGAAGCACCCTGAGGTTCTCGCGGATGCCGTCCACGAGCGCGATCGTGTGATTGTTGGTCGTGCTGATCTCGCCGGGAACGGCGTCGACCGACAATTCGATGATGTTGCGCCCGGCATTCGGCACGTTGAGCGACAGCCGGGTTTCCTGCCCGAGTTGCGCCTGGTCGAAGGAGCGGGTCTCGCCGTTCACCGACACACGTACATTGACCGTTCCGGCGCCGCCCGCGGTATCGGTGATCTTGTAGGTCAGTTCGATAGGCTTGCCGACGATGCCGAAGCGCGGCGCCTTCTCGAAGAAGATGCGGCGGTCGCGCTCGTTCTGCCGGCCGGTGATCAGCGCGTGAAGCGGCGCGGGGAACGATCCGGCCTTCGCCGGTACGTCATGGACCTCGCCGTCCGTCACCATGATCGCGCCGCCGATGCGCGAGGGCGGCACGTCCCGGAAGGTGTTGTCGAGAGCGGCGAAAAGCCTCGTCTCGGCGCGCTCGTCGGCTTTCGGCGAACGGCCGGCATCGACGACACGGACGTCGAATTCCTTGAAGCGGGCGAGCTTGGCCTTCAGTTCCTCGACGGCCGCGTCGGTCATCTTCGCGCGGTCGCCGATGTCCTGGCTCTGGCTCTTGTCGACGATGAGCGCCACCACGCTCTTCAGCGGATCGCGCAGCTCGTTCAGCAAAACGGGGTTGGCAAGCGCGAGTGCCAGAGCCAGGAAGGCAAGCATCCTCAGCCAGGAACCGCGCCGGCGCAGGAAGAGACCCAAGCCGGCGAGCACGAGGAGCGGCAGGATGATCGCCGCAATCCATGGCCACGGAATGAGCGGCTCGAAGTTGACGGACCAGTTCATTGGCCCAGCCTCTCGAGCAGAGCCGGCACATGCACCTGGTCGGATTTGTAGTTGCCGGTCAGCATGTACATCATGATGTTGACGCCGGCGCGGTAGGCGTAGACGCGCTGCATCGGATCGTCCGGCACGGTGGGCAGCAGCGGATTGCCGTTGTCGTCGATCGCCCAGGCGCCGGCGAAATCGTTGCCGGTGATGAGGATCGGCGAGACGCCATCGCCGGTCCGCACCGGCCTGTCGGCGCTGCTCTTGGCGCCGGCCGAAGCCTCCACCCAGAGCGGGCCGCCGTCATAGCGGCCGGGGAATTCCGGCAGCAGATAGAACGATTTCGTCAGAACGTGGTCGGGCGGCACAGGCTCCAGCGGCGGCACGTTCAGGTTCGACAATATGTCCCGCAGCCGCTCCGTGGCGGGGCTGATCGAGTTCGGATCGAGCCCGTTGGTGAACTGGTCGCGCGTGTCGAAGAGGACCGTTCCGCCCTGTTTCATGTAGGCGTCGATCCGGGCGATGGCGTCTTCCGACGGCATCGGCGCCTTCGCGTCGATGGGCCAGTAGATCAGCGGATAGAAGGCGAGTTCGTCCTTGGCGATATCGACGCCGGCCGGATCGCCGGGCTCGAGCGCGGTCTTCTCCACCAGGAAGCGGGAAAGGCCGAGGATGCCGGCGCGGCTGATATCGTCGATCTCCTTGTCGCCGGTGATGACATAGGCGATGCGCGTCTTCGAGATCGCCTCGATCGCCGCCTGGTCGCCGGGCTTGCTGTCGTCCGCGAAGACATGACCCGGTACGGCCAGAAGCATTCCGCCCGCGATCGCCAGCGCCGCAAGCGAAGCGGCCGCCGAGGACGTGCCGTATCGGCGCGGACGGCGGCTGAAGAGGCCGCCCAGCCAGAGCACCGCCAGCGCGTCCAGGATCATGAGGAGCAGGGCGGCGGCCAGGAAGGAACCTTTCAGCGCCTGCGACCGATCGAGCGCGTAGCGGAGCTCCGTGACCGGCACGGAGGTCTCGGGCCGCTTCAGCGGAACGAGCGTCGCATCGGCGGGCAGAAGATTATGCGCGACGACGCCGTCCTCGCCGCCATAGAGCCCCGGCGGGTTCTCGATCGTCACGGGCGCGGCGGCGGAGCTCCGCTCCAGCGGCCTGGCGTCGGGGGGCGGCGGGGCGAGCGTGCCGTCCGCGGCGATCATCCGGTAGGGCGGAAGTGCGCCCTGCGCCGTCTCGCCGCCGGCATTTGCGGTGCTGCCCTGGTTGCGCGAGAGCGATACGATGCGATGCAGCATCTCGACGAAGCTGCCCGAGATCGGCAGGTTGGACCAGGTCGCCTCCGGGCTCACATGGAAGAGCACCAGCGTGCCCTTGCCTCGCGTCGCGCCGGTGACGAGCGGGGTGCCGTCGGCGAGGCTCGCCCAGGTATGGTCGGCGAGGTCGGGGGTCGGCTCGGCCAGCACCTGCCGGTTGACGGTTACGTCCTGCGGTGCCGAGAGATCCGAGAACGGCCCGATGGAGGGGAATTTCGCTACAGGCTGCGGCTTCGTCCAGGACAGAGCGCCGCCGAGCGAACGCTCGCCCAGCCTGAGCGGCACGGGCAGAAGCTCCTCGTCGTTCTCGGTCACGGCAGCCAGCCTCGGCCCGGCGAAGCGCACCAGCGTACCGCCGCCCTTCAGCCAATCGATCAGCTTGCGGCGGGCAGTGGGCGGCAGCGTGCCGACATCGGCCATAACGATCACCGCCGGCTTCTGGTCGATCAGCGCCGGGATGGACTTGGCGAGATCCTGCTCCTT
>JBQCFH010000371.1:0-9801 GCA_051959385.1 Rhizobiaceae bacterium
AGAGGCAGTCGAGCCGCACGAGCCGGGATTTGCCGCGCAGGTGGTCGCCACCGGCCCGACCGGCCGTTTCTCTGCCATGCCGCAGATGTTCGAGAGCCTGATCTATGCGGCGCGCAGCGAGCTTTTCATCACGACGCCTTACTATGCGCCGAACCAGGGGCTGCAGGACGCGCTTTGCGCCGCGGCCAGTCGCGGGGTCCATGTGACCATCATCCTGCCGCGCCGGAATGACGATCTTGCGATCGCCGGCGCCAGCCGGAGCTACTATCTCGAACTGCTGCAGGCCGGCGTGAAGATTTTCGAGTATGAGAAGGGCCTGCTGCACGCCAAGACCATCACGATCGACGGCGAGATCACTTTCGTCGGGTCGGCGAACATGGACCGGCGCAGCTTCGACCTGAACTACGAGAACAACATGCTGATCTGCGACCGCGAGGTCACCGCGGCGCTGCGCAAGCGGCAGGACGCTTTCCTCGCGAAGTCCCGGCCGGTCCTGAAGGAGGAAGTCGAGGACTGGCCCTGGTACCGGCGACTCGCCAACAATGTACTCGCCATTGTCAGCCCGCTGCTTTGATGATCGGCACCGAGGCGTGAACCACCAGCCGATCGGCGGGTGGTCCCGGCGTCGCGCAAATCCGATGATCTGCGCCGGAGGAACACTTCCAGGCCCAGTCCAAAGAAAATCGTTACACTCGAGTCGCGAAAGTGCTAATGTATAGTCGAGGGGCAATAGTCAGCCGCTAAGGAGGAGAGGCCTATGCGGAAGATGGTGGTCTTTGTCTGTTTCGTTTTCTTTTCAGCTACCACAACCAACGTCCTGGCAGCGGAAAAGCTCAAATCGGGCCAAGTAACGCATGGGATGGCCGGGCCGACTGTTAGGCAGCCCGGGACAAGGCCGCCCGTCAAGCCTGTAGGCACCCTGCCTCCCAAAGCCGTGCCACTCAGCGTTTTGGACTGCGCCAAGCTGGGCGGAGGCTTGGTCAGGGCAAGCGTGTGCAATTCCAAAACCGCCTGCCACACCAAGGACCAGAACGGCCAGTCGCACTACGTGTGCGTCACCAGCATCATAAGCGACTGATCCGCTGACGGGAGGATGAGATGCGTATTTTGGGATGGCTGACGGTGCTCGCCGCCTGCACTGCATGGCTGGGAATTATCCCGGCGATTGCGGAGACGGCGGGCAAGGCGGTGACACATACAACGAACACCACCAGCAAAATGCAATCGCCCGGCACGAAGCCGCGACCGCCCCATTTGCCGACCCGCGTCACGGCGGTGCCGCTGACGAAAGGAGAATGCGAGGGGCTCGGCGGAAAGGTCGATTTCAACGCATCCTGTGCGGCAAAGGGCCAAAGTGGATGCTACACCGTTGATTCGAACGGCGTTATCCATATGGCCTGCATCAACAGGAAATGACGCCGTAGCGGTTTTCCCGCCGCACGCGGCGATTGCCAGGAATCCGATGCTGCGAGGCCTGGAATTCGGCCGAGCGACGCTTCCGATCTTTGCCTGACTAAAGCGCGTTGGGCGTCAGCGCCGCCTGGACACGGACGGTCGGAGCTGTCGCCTCGCCAGGAAGGCCCCATAGGGGCACTGACACAACCAGTTGGCATTCCGGACATATCGGTCTATCGAGGGCGGGGAGACCGCGGGTTCAACGACCGAAGGATATGAATGCGCCTGATTTCCACGACCGAAGAGCTTGAGGCGGCGGTCGCCGAGCTTTCCAACTCCGATTTCGTTACGGTCGACACCGAGTTCATCCGCGAAACGACGTTCTGGCCGATCCTGTGCCTGATCCAGATGGCAGCGCCGGGCGTGACCGCACTGGTCGACCCGATGGCGCCGGGCATCGATCTGAAGCCCTTCTTCGACCTGATGGCGAACGAGAAGGTCACCAAAGTCTTCCACGCGGCGCGCCAGGACATCGAGATCGTCTTCCATCTCGGCGGGCTGATCCCGCATCCGGTTTTCGACACGCAGGTCGCGGCCATGGTGTGCGGCTTCGGCGACAGCGTCTCCTACGACCAGATCGTCGCCAAGATCACAGGCACGCGGCTCGACAAATCCTCCCGCTTCACCGACTGGCGGCACCGTCCGCTCTCGGACAAGCAGCTCACCTATGCGCTCGCCGACGTCACTTATCTGATCGAGGTCTATCGCTACCTCAAGGACGAGCTGGAGCGCGAGAACCGCGCCCACTGGCTGAAGGAGGAGATGGACGTGCTCACCTCCCGGCAGACCTACGATCCGCATCCGGAGGACGCCTGGAAGCGGCTGAAGATGCGGCTTCGCAAGCCGCAGGAGCTCTCGGTGGTCCGGCATGTCGCCGCCTGGCGCGAGCGCGAGGCGCGCGACCGCAACGTGCCGCGCCAGCGGGTGATCAAGGACGACGCCATCTACGAGATCGCCCAGCAGCAGCCGCGCGACCAGGCTGCGCTTGCGAAGCTCAGGATGACGCCGAAGGGCTGGGAGCGCTCGGCCACCGCCGCCGGCCTGCTGGAGGCGGTGAACGCCGCGCTCGACCTGCCGCGCGAGGAGATGCCGATGCCGCCGAAGCCCGCGCAATCGCCCGAAGGAACGAGCGCGGCGGCGGAACTGCTGAAAGTGCTCCTGAAACTGGTCGCCGAGAAGGAGGGCGTCGCGCCGAAGGTGCTCGCCTCCAGCGACGATCTCGACCGCATCGCCGCCGACGGCGACAAGGCGGACGTGGCGGCGCTCCACGGCTGGCGCCGCGCCGTCTTCGGCGACAAGGCGCTGAAGCTAGTGCGCGGCGAACTGGCGCTTAAATTCGACGACCGCAAGATCGCGGTATTCGAGACGGAAAAGGCGTAGCGGGCCGAGGCCGAAGTGCCCCTCACCCTTACCCTCCCCGAACGGGAGGGAGAGGGGGCGTCAGCGTCGCGGTCGTCCACCTTCTCCACGCTTGCGAGGAGAAGGTGCCGGCAGGCGGATGAGGGGCCACGTCCGTCGAAACCGACCGCCCCCTACCCCAGCAGACCCTTCACGATGCCGCTCGCCTTGGCGAAATCCATCTGTCCGGCGTAGCGCTCCTTGAGCCGGCCGATCACCTTGCCCCTGTCGCGCATGCCGGCGGCGCCCGTTTCGCTGATCGCCGCTTGCGCCGCGGCGCGGATTTCCGCCTCGTCCATCTGCCTCGGCATGAATTCGCGGATGACGGCGATCTCGGCGCGCTCCTTTGCCGCCAGTTCCGGCCGCTTGCCGGCCTCGAAGGCGGCGGCCGATTCCTCGCGCTGCTTCACCATCCTGGCGAGGATTTGCAGGATCTCGGATTCGCCCGCTTCCGCCCTGCCCTCGCCGCGCCTGGCGATATCGTCCGCCTGGATCGCGGCGCGCACGAGCCGCAGCGCCGAGACCCGCTCTGCCTCGCGCGCCTTCTGCGCGCTTTTCAGCGCCTCGTCGATCGTCTCACGCACGGACATGCCGTTCCCTTTCCCGTTCGCACCTTGCGGCGCGTCGGGTTGACCGCGCCGCCGCGCTCGCCTATTGACCGGTCTCTTAGCGACTATCATCTAAGGAAGCACGCGAATTGCGCAACCGCGCGTCGCGGTCTTCTCGCGCGCCCCTTCCCTTGCGGCGCGCCCACGAACCAAAGGACGCCGTCGATGGCCAGCACTGCCCCCTGGAGCCAACAAAAGCCCACTGCCCTTCTCGTCCTCGCCGACGGGACGGTGGTCGAGGGGCGCGGGATCGGGGCCGAAGGCGTGGCGGTCGGCGAGGTCTGCTTCAACACGGCGCTCACCGGCTATGAGGAGATCCTGACCGACCCTTCCTATGCCGGCCAGATCGTCACCTTCACCTTCCCGCATATCGGCAATGTCGGCACCAACGACGAAGACATCGAGGATTTGACGCCCGCCGCCCGGGCGGGCGCGGTCGGCGCCGTCTTCAAGGCCGGCATCACCGAGCCCTCCAACTACCGCGCCGAGGGCGGGCTCGACCAATGGCTGAAGCGGCGCGGCATCGTTGCGATCACCGGCGTCGATACCCGCGCGCTGACCGCCCATATCCGCGTCGGCGGCGCCCCAAACGCGGTGGTCGCGCACTCGCCCGACGGCAACTTCGATATCGACGAATTGAAGGCGAAGGCCGCCGCGTGGTCCGGGCTGGTCGGCCTCGACCTTGCCAAGGAGGTCACGTCGGGCCAGAGCTCGACCTGGACCGAGACGCCCTGGGTATGGAACGAAGGCTATGGCGAGCTCGCCAAGCCCACCATGCACGTCGTCGCGGTGGACTACGGCATCAAGCGCAACATCTTGCGGCAGCTTGCCGGCCTCGGCGCCAGGGTGACGGTCGTGCCGGCCGACATGCCGGCCGACGACATCCTCGCCATGCAGCCGGACGGCGTCTTCCTGTCGAATGGCCCCGGCGACCCGGAGGCGACCGGCGAATACGCCGTGCCGATCATCCAGGACCTGCTCGACGCCGACATCCCGATCTTCGGCATCTGCCTCGGCCATCAGATGCTGGCGCTGGCGCTCGGCGGCGGCACGGTCAAGATGCACCAGGGCCATCACGGCGCCAATCATCCGGTGAAGGACCACACCACCGGCAAGGTCGAGATCGTCTCGATGAATCACGGCTTCGCGGTCGACGGCGACACGCTGCCCGACGGCGTCGAGGAGACGCATGTGTCACTCTTCGACGGCTCGAACTGCGGGCTCTCCGTCTCCGGCAAGCCCGTCTTCTCGGTGCAGCACCATCCCGAAGCCTCGCCCGGCCCGCAGGATTCGCACTATCTCTTCAAGCGCTTCGTCAATCTCATCCGCGAGCGCAAGGGCGAGCCGGCGCTGGCGGAGCGGTAGCCAAGGCCGCGTGCATCAGCTACCGGCATTCTCCTCCGCCCGCATCCGCGCAGCTTCCTTCGCCTGAGGCTTGCCGACCCTGGTCAAAAGCACGGTGAGCGAAAGGGCCAGGAAGACTCCGGCCACCAGGTAAGGCGCGCCGGCGAAGACGACCGGTGCGCTCGGCCCGGTGAACCAGGCGAAGATGCCGGTATAGAGCAGCGGCGTCACGATCGATGTGATCGAGAAGATCGAGGACATGGCGCCCTGCAACTCGCCCTGCGCCGAAGGCGGCACTTTGGCGGCGGCGATGCTTCGAAGCGGCGGGTCGGCCAATGCCTCGAGCGTGGTCGCCGCGATCACGACATAGACCATCCAGCCCTGCCAGGCCGCGGCATAGCCGAAGGCGGCGAGCGCCGTGAAGGTCAGCCCGATGGCGGCCGTGCGCCATTCGCCGAGCCGCCGCACCACGCGCGGCAGCACCAGCCCCATGACGATCGCCCCGCCCAGCCCGTACAGACCGAGCGACAGCCCGATCTGGCCCTCGCTCCAGCCGTAGCGATAGCTGCCGACGAAGGACCAGACCGCCGGATAGACCATGTGGCCGAGCGTCATCAGGAAGAAGACGAGGCCGATCCAGCCGATGCCCGGATAGTTGCGCATCTGGATCAGCGTCCCGGCCGGGTTGGCGCGCTTCCATTCGAATGGCCGCCTGTGCTCCCGCGCTAGCGTCTCCGGCAGCAGGAAGAGGCCGATCAGGAAATTGGCGAGGGCGAGCCCGGCCGCGAAATAGAACGGCACGCGCGGCCCGAACGTGCCGAGCACGCCGCCCAGCACCGGCCCGATGATGAAGCCGATGCCGAAGGCGATGCCGAGCAGGCCGAAATTCCTGGCGCGGTTCTCGTCCGTTGAGACATCGGCGATGAAGGCGGAGGAGGTCGTGTAGCTCGCGCCGCTGATGCCGGCGAGCACGCGTCCGATGAACAGCATCGGATAGGACCAGGCGACGGCGCAGATGAGATTGTCGATCGAGAAGGTCAGCACCGAGGCGAGCAGGATCGGCCGCCGGCCGAAGCGGTCGCTCAGGTTTCCGACCAGCGGCGCGAAGAAGAACTGCATCGCCGCGTAGACGAAGAAAAGCCAGCCGCCCTCGATCGCCGCCTCGCTGACGCTGACGCCGGAAAGCTCGCTCAGATAGGCCGGCAGCACCGGCATGATGATGCCGAAGCCGATGACGTCGAGCAGCAGCGTGGTGAAGACGAGGGCAAGGCCCCGCCTGGCGGTGGCGGCGTCGATCATGATTGGCTCCTCGAACAGGAGGGGCCTTATAGGGGAAGCATTGGCGAGCGACAACGGCGGGGCGGGCTCGGATCCAGCCAATGGCAATCCAGGCCCCATCGACCTGTTCCGGCCGTCGGACTATCTCGACTACAGGTCTCAAGGGCTCGCGAAACGACGCTCGAAGCCTGGATTCCAGACACTCTCCGCGTCGAGGGAGGTCAAGACAGGTCGAACTTCCCGGCAACGAACGGACCGGCGGCGACCCGCGCTACCCTACGACGCCAGGCGGACGTCGGTGATCCTGGTCTTGATCGTCTTGAAGATGGCGTCGAGGTCGCTGCGCGAGGGCGCGTCGAAGAAATGCGACGCGTCGCTGGCGCAGTCCTTCAGCATCGTGCCGGTCTTCACGTCCGGCTCTTCCAGCCGGATCGTATAGAGTTCGATCCCTTCGGCCTTCGCGTTGGTGCAGGCTTCGAGCGTCTTGGCGTTCATCAGGCTGTTGGTGGTCGCCGCATTGCCCGTGGTCGTCCCCAGACGCCCGTCGACAAGATAGCCGAAGCTCGAATAGGCCGAGCCGAGGCCGGTATTGTTGTTGCCGAAATTGTTGGACCCGTCGGTCAGCACGATCATGATCTTCTTGACCGGATGCGCCGCTTTGCTCGGGTCGAGCCCCTCGCTGAAGGGCGGTTGCGGCGACAGCACGCGCATGCCCCACGCCACGCCTTCCATGATGTTCGTATCGCCGGCAGCCTTCAGCGCCTTCACCTTGTCCTCGATCGTCGCGTAATCGCTGGAAAGCGCCACGATCGGTTGGGTGTCGCAGCCGGCATTGGGCCCCTTGCCGCCGGAAAGATCCATCTTCGGTGGCGCGCCCCACAGATTGATCGACAGCGGGATGCCGAGCGGATTGAGGTTGATGCCATATTTCAGCATCTTCTTGATCTGGCCGAGCGGCGTCTTGTCGAGCGGGTCGACCGGCGAGGCGATGTAGTTGTTCTTGTAGCCTCCGGTATCGCCCTCGTCGATGGCGAAGGCCGGCTCGAACAGCGTGTCGAACTTGGACGGATCCGGCGGGATGTCCTGCGTGTCGTAGTGCTTGTTCCCCTTCGCCATGCGCGATTCGACGCAGCCGCCCCATTTCTGGCCTAGATGGTGGAAGACCTCGAAACGGCTCGTGCCTTTCTTGAATTCCACCTGCGGGATGTTGATCTTGCCCTTCATGTCGAGCCAGCTGGCGCCGTCATTGCGCTGGCTGCCGAGCGCGTCGAAAGTCGGCCCGAATTCGTCGCCGACATTGACGAAGGTGGCGAAGGGAACGAGCGCGAATTTGAGCTGGTCCTTGGCCGGCACCTGCGCCGTCATGGTGTCGATCAGCCCGAGCACGGCGTCCTTCATTGACTGGAGCTTCCCGCCCGCCATGGACCCGGTCGTATCGAGCACCAGCCCGATCTCGTAGGAGGCATAGGCCATATCGGCCGTGGAGGAGGCGCGCACGGCCGCGTCGTCATAGCCGAGCAGGCTGGCGAAGGTGAGCTTGACGGTCGCGGCCGCCGATATGGTGACGGCGGTGCCGTCCCGCTTCACGTCGATATGGCCGGCCTTGCCGCCGAAATTGCTCGCGACGAATTTCTCGGCGATCGCCTTGGCCGCGTCGTCCGTCATGCCCTCGCCTTTGCGGGCGATGGCAAGCGAGGCGGAATCCATCGCCCGCTGCAGCGCCGCCTTGGTACGGTTCATCGATGTTATATCGACGGCGAGCCCCGCACCGATGATGAGCGGAATCATCAGCAAAGCCGACACTATGGCAAAATTGCCGCGCATATCCGCGGCGAAACGCATGACGACGAGCCCCATAATCGCATCCTGCGAAAAATGCGATGGCTATCACTGCATGAGATGCTTTAAGGCCGGTCTAAGCGCCCTCCGGCAATTTTACCGAACGGATTAATCTTTTCGTTCAGATCGGATTGTTGAAGGTATCGCAGGCCGAGAGCTTGCCGGACTGGTAGCCTGTCTGGAACCAGCGGCGGCGCTGCGCCGAGGTGCCGTGGTTGAAGCTGTCCGGCACCACATAGCCCTGCGTCTCGCGCTGCAGCGTGTCGTCGCCGATCTGCGAGGCCGCGTTCAGCGCCTCGTCGACATCGCCCTTCTCCAGGATGCCCTTCTGCTCGGTGTAGTGCGCCCAGATGCCGGCGAAGCAGTCGGCCTGCAACTCCACCCTGACCGAGAGCTTGTTGGCATCCGTCTCGCTCATGCGCTGGCGCGCCTGGTTGAACTGGCCAAGGGTGCCCCGGAGGTCCTGCACGTGGTGGCCGATCTCGTGCGCGATCACATAGGCCTGGGCGAAATCGCCGGAGGCGTGGAACTGCTGCGAAAGCTGCCGGAAGAAATCGGTATCGAGATAGACCTTCTGGTCGTTGGGGCAATAGAACGGCCCCATCGCCTTCTGCGCCATACCGCAGGCGCCTTGCGTGGCGCCGCTGAACAGCACCAGCGTCGGATCGGTGTAGGTCATGCCCTGCGACTGGAAGATGCCAGACCAGGTGTCCTCGGTTTCGGCTAGGACCGTCGCGACGAACTGCTTCATCTCGTCGTTCGCCTGCGTGCCGCTCTGTTGGGTGATGGCGCCGCCATTTCCCATCGGGCCGTTCTCGCCGATGATCTGCATGGGATCGATGCCGAGGAAGCGCAGCACGAAGAACAGGATGATGAGGATGATGATGCCGGATACGCTGCCGCCGCCGGCGCCGCGCCCGATCGGGATGCGGAAACCGCCGCCCTGGCCGAACGGATCGCCGCCGCCGAAGCCGCCGCCCTCACCGCGCCGGTCCTCGATGTTCTCGCTTTGACGTCGGCCTTTCCAGAGCATGTCGCCTCCTCCCCCGACCGCACCGGCCGGCGCTGGAAAGCACGCGGCCTTGCTTCTAGATACCCGAACGCGAAGCCCGAGTCATAAGAATTTCCCGATCGGGACGCCGCCGGGCCAAGGTCGCCGCCGGCGCAGATGCCGCGCCGGCGGGAACGCCCCCCTGAAAAATCAGCGGCTTGCCTGAAGAACCCGATTCAGTTTCCGAATTCCGCCGCTCAACGCTGCTTCGCGCCGGCGCCTCCGCCGCCGGAGCTTTTCGACCGCTCCTCGACGCGGGAGGCGCCCTTCTTCAGGGCGCTACCCTTTTCGGATTCGACCTTCCGTTCCTCGTTTTTGGTCGAGCGCTTCAAGTCGCTCGCGGCTTTCCTGCCCTTCTCGGTCGGCGCCTGGTTGACACCCATCCTGCTTCCTCCGGGTTGGCGCGGCGATCGCCGCCGCGCATCCCGGAGAACGTGCCGGACCCCGCCGCGTTCCCTACTCCGCCGGAGCCATTGCCGCCGACCTGCGGCGCCGGCCGGCGGCGCCGAGGATGATGGCAAGCCCGACCAGCGGGAAAAGCGCCGCCACCCAGCCGAGATCGACCGGCGAACCGGCGCGCAGCACCTCGGCTCCGACGAGCGAGCCGAGCGCCACGCCGAGATAGAGCGCCGAGCCGTTCAGCGACAGCACCACCGGCGCGTCGTCCGGCGCGATCGCCAGGATGCGGCTCGCCTGCGCCGGCGGGAAGGCCCAGCCGATCACGCCCCACGGCACCATCGCCGCGATCAGCGCCGGACCCGCGAAGGCGCGCGGCAGGAGCGGGATCGCCGAGAAGGCGAAGAGGACGGCCGCGCAGAGCGCCAGCGA
>JBQCFH010000372.1:0-13803 GCA_051959385.1 Rhizobiaceae bacterium
GCCCCGGTTGCATTCGGCGCGCTTCCGCCGTATATGGCGGTTTCGGCTGCGCCCATCGTCTAGCGGTCAGGACGGCGCCCTCTCACGGCGCAAACAGGGGTTCGATTCCCCTTGGGCGTACCAGCTTCTCCCGACCTTTCCCGCTAATAGGCCAGCCTGTAGAGCGTCTCGGCGAGCAGCTCGATGCCTTTCACGATGTCTTCCGTCGAGGAAAATTCCTCCGGCGTGTGGCTGCGGCCGTCCTTGCTCCTGATGAAGATCATCGCGACGGGGGCGATGGCGGCCATCTGCTGTGAATCGTGACCCGCCCCGCTCGCCATGACGAGATGGGGGATCGATAGCTCGGCCGCGGCGGCCCGCATGACGCCGAGAAGATGCGGGTCGCTCAAACATGGCTCGTGGCTCATCTGCACGCGCATATCGAGCTGCAGCCGGCGCCGCTCGCTCACCTCGCGCAGGACGGCGTCATGGACCGCGTACATCGTCTTCCGGGCTTCCGGATCGGGATGGCGCGCGTCGACGGTGAAGGTGACGGAACGCGGGACGATAGCCGGCCCGTTCGGATCGACGCTGACGCGGCCGATGGTGGTGACGGCGGGCCGCCCCAGCCGATGCGCGTGGTCGATCAGCGTCGAGGCGATCTCGGCGAAGCCGGCCATCGGGTCGCGGCGCAGATCCATCGGAAAGGCGCCGGCATGGTTCTGCTCGCCCGTCAGCGTCACCTCGACATGGCGGATGCCCGTGATCGCGTCGACGATCGCGACCGGCAGACCGGCTGCTTGCAGGACCGGCCCCTGCTCGATGTGCAGCTCGATGAAGGCGGCGATATCGTCGCGGCGCGCCTGATGGGCAAGTGCGGCGTCCAGGCCGACGGCCCGCATCGCCTCCGCGATCGTCTCGCCGTCATAGCCGATGACGCGATCGGGATCGCCGGGCGCGATGCGGCCGACAATGGCGCGGGAACCCCAGAAGCCAGCGCTCGGGAAGCGGCTCCCTTCCTCCTCGCAGAGGGCGAGCGCCTCGATCGGTTTTCGCGGCTTTCCGAACTGCTCCTTGAGAGCCTTGACGGCGATGAGGGCGGCAAGCGCGCCGGCCGCGCCGTCATAGCGGCCGCCGGGGCGCTGCGTATCGATATGCGAGCCGGAGACGACGGCCTTGCCGCCTTCCCGGCCTTCGAGCCGCGCCCAGACATTGCCGACCGCGTCGCGCCGGACGTCGAGGCCCGCCTCGCGCGCCCAGCCTTCGAAGGTAGCGGCAGCCTCCACCCATTCCGGAGAATAGACGGTGCGCCAGACGCCGGTCCCGGCATAGGCGCCGATGGCGCCGAGCTCGAATATCCACCTCTCGACAAGCGCGGGGTCGATGGCGACCCGTCTTTCCTTCGGCAAGGTGATGTTCTCCTTTGCTCGGGGGCGACCCGCGGGCGTGCGTCGCCGCTCAACCTGCTAAAGGCTTTTGCCGAGCGATGGAATCCCCTGCCGGATTGTCGTTCCGGCGAAGCTCGTCGTCCTGCCTAAAACCTGCGGAGCGTCATTCCGAGACGGGGGCGATAATTTGTCGGGACTGCCGCTGGAATTTGCCGGGACTGCCGCTGGGGTTTGCCCGCCGATGGCCCAGGGAAAAGCCATGGCTTCCGGTCCGATCCATGCATGTCTCGAACCGGAGCGGCTTGAGGCGTCCGGATGCCGTGTGCCGGTCAATCCACCGGCTATTTGGGAGCCGCGGCAGCGGTGGCGCCCGGCGGGACGATGCGCATGACGAAGGTCGGCACCTTTTGCCCGGGCCCGAACGGGCCGGGAACGGCGTGATTCACCGGCTTGATCGTCTTCAGATAGTCCGCGATCGCCGTCACATCCTCTTTCGTCAGGTGGGCAAAGGCGTGATAGGGCATGATCGGGGCAAGCATCCGGCCGTCCGGCCGTATCCCGGTCTGCAGGGCCGCCACGATTTCCTCGGTCGTCCAGTTGCCGATCCCGGTCTCCTTGTCGGGCGTCAGGTTGCGGCCAAGGAAGACTCCGAGGCCGGGAATCTCGAAGCCGACGTCAGAGCCGCCCAGAAACCGGTCCATGTCCGGCTTGCCGAAAAAATATCCCGGCGTGTGGCAGTCATTGCATCCGGCGATCGTGACCAGGTACTGGCCGCGAGCGATATCCGCTTGGTCGGCTCTCGCCGAAAGCGGCGACGACAGCACGACGGCGAATGCCGTCGCCGCAAAGCCTGCCCGTGTTCCCAACATTCTCCTGCTGAGCATTATTCCCTCCCATTGCCCGGCGCAGCCCGGTTTTCCCCGATGTCGACCAGCGGGAAGTCCCGCCGACGCATCCACCGGAAGGCCTCCGAAGGACCTCGAGGTCCCGAGGCGCGAGCCAATCTACCATATGTTGTGCACGGGCCGAACACCAACCGGGCCGGAGTCGGCCAAAGCCGCATCAGCATTTCGGTCATGCGCCTGCGCTAGACGGATTATATCGCTGTGGATGAGCATGCGCGATCCGCGGCTGCTCGACGGCATCGGCACGCTGTGTTTAGCACTTGAAATTATCTTGAAAAATGGAGCGGGCGAAGGGATTCGAACCCTCGACCCCAACCTTGGCAAGGTTGTGCTCTACCCCTGAGCTACACCCGCTCGCGCGGCCGCCAGGCCGCAAGCGAGGCCTATATGGCCGAAGCCAAGCCCGATTGCAACAGCGAAATGCGGGGCGTGTGTCCGACGACCGTCCGCACAGCCTTTCCGGAATGGCGTGATCCGCTACGAGCGTCGGCGTCGGTCGGGCGGAGGAAAGGGCCAGACTCGAATTCATCTCCGTCGCGGCGCTTTCATGCGGCCCTGAAAGGTCTTAAACACCTGGCCCAAGGCGTGCCGCGAGCGTTCGGGCTGGCGCCATGTGCTTCAGGCCTGATTTGACGCATGTCCTTGTCTCGAAATCGGTTCCCACTTTCGCGAGAGATGTTTTAGATCACGGCCAGCCGAACGATGGAGGACTTCTTTACATGCCGAAGACGCCGGACGAACTTCTCGCTTTTCTCGACGATCTCGGCATCTCCGTCTCCACCATTTCCCATCCGCCGCTCTTCACGGTGGCGCAGTCGCAGTCGCTGCGCGGCGAGATCAAGGGCGGCCACACCAAGAACCTCTTCCTCAAGGACAAGAAGGGCGCCTATTTCCTGGTGACGGTCGAGGAGGAGGCGGTCGTCGACCTCAAGACCATCCATACGCTGATCGGTGCGTCCGGCCGCGTCTCCTTCGGCAAGCCGGACGCACTGATGGAACTGCTCGGCGTGGCGCCGGGCTCGGTCACTGTCTTCGGCGCGGTCAACGACACGAAAGGGCAAGTGAAAGTGATCCTCGACGAAGGACTGATGCGCGAAGAGACGATCAACGCGCATCCGCTGACGAATGAGGCGACGACCTCGATCCGGCGCGACGATCTCCTTGCTTTTCTCAAGGCGACGGGCCACGAACCGCATGTCTTGAAAGTCGCATCGTGATCGCCACATTGGTGCGCAGCATCGCCGCGCCCGCGCGCGGGGCGCCGCCGCACAGCGGAACGCGGCCGGCGAAGCGACGGAAGGGAAGATCATGAGCAACCAGGACAATTCACCTCAGTCGCCCTATGGCGGCGGAGCGCAGGGCTACACAACCGAAGTGCGGTACGGCGAGCGGCCGAATGGCGGCGCCGGTTCCGGCGGTTCCGCTCCCGCTTTCGGCAACGCCGCGGCGGCCGACCTCGTCAAGGACACGACGACGGCGAATTTCGCCGCCGACGTGATCCGCGAATCGCGCAACCAGCCGGTCCTGGTCGATTTCTGGGCGCCCTGGTGCGGGCCGTGCAAACAACTCACGCCCTCGCTCGAAAAGGCGGTCCGCGAAGCCAGGGGCGCGGTCAAGCTGGTCAAGATGAACATCGACGAGCACCCCTCGATCCCGGGCCAGCTCGGGATCCAGTCGATCCCGGCCGTCATCGCCTTCCGCGACGGCCAGCCGATCGACGGATTCATGGGCGCCATCCCCGAAAGCCAGGTGCGCGCCTTCATTGCGAAGGTCGGCGGCGATGCGCGAGGAGCGGGCCTGGAGGAGGCGCTCGCCGCCGCGGCGGAGGCCCGCCAGCAGGGCGACGCCGGCATGGCCCAGCAGATTTATTCGGCTGTGCTCGCCGAGGCGCCGGACAATATCGAGGCGCTTGCCGGCCTTGCCGACCTGCTTCTCGAGGCGGGCGAGATCGATAAGGCGTCCGAACTGATCGCGTCCGTGCCCGCCGACAAGGCGGAGCAGGCGGCGGTCGCGGCGGTGCGCGCGAAGATCGCCATGGCGCGCCAGGTGAAGGAACTCGGCGATCCGGCCGAGCTGGAGCGGCGGCTTGCCGCGAACCCGAAGGACCATCAGGCGCGCTTCGACCTCGCCATGATCCAGAACGCCATGGGCAGGCGCGAGGAAGCGGCGGACAACCTGCTCGCCATCGTCAAGGCGGACCGCTCATGGAAGGACGACGCGGCGCGCGCCCAGCTTCTGCAGTTCTTCGAAGCCTGGGGTTTGACGGACGAGGCGACGCTGTCGGCGCGGCGGAAGCTCTCCTCGCTCCTGTTTTCCTGAGAGCCGCCGGCCAGCGGAAGCGAACCGGTGCGGCGCTCGGACTTGAGATAAGGCAACGGCGCGCCACATACGGATTGCCCGGCGAAGAGCGAAACGGTGCAGGCAGGAAACAGGCAATATCGCAAGGCGAGCGACATTCCGGCGGTGATACCGGTCTTCCCGCTGTCGGCCGCCTTGCTTCTGCCGGGCGGCCGCATGCCGCTCAATGTCTTCGAGCCGCGCTATCTGGAAATGGTGGATCAAGCGATCGGCGGCGACCGCGTCATCGGCATGATCCAGCCGAGCCTGGAAGGCCATGTCAGGCCCGATGGCGAACCGGAACTGTGCGAGGTCGGCTGCGCCGGCCGCATCACCACCTTCGCCGAGACCGGCGACGGCCGCTATCTCATCTCGCTCCAGGGCATCTGCCGCTTCCGCGTCTCCGATGAGCTCCACGTCCGCACCCCGTTCCGCCAGTGCCGCGTGCTGCCCTTCCTCAGCGACCTCGACGAGGAGAAGGGCGCGGAGGATGTGAACCGCCCGGCCCTGCTCAAGGTGTTCCGCGCCTATCTCGAGGCGAACAATCTGGAGGCGGATTGGGAAAGCGTCAGCCGTGCCGAAAACGCCGTGCTGGTCAACGCGCTGTCGATGATGTCGCCCTATGGCGCGGCGGAGAAACAGGCGCTGCTCGAGGCGCCCGATCTCAAGACGCGCGCCGAAACGCTGATCGCGATCACCGAAATGGCGCTCGCGCGCGACCGCGAGGATTTCGGCTCGAGCCTGCAGTAGGAAACTGTCGCGGCGCGGTGCGAAGCACGCTATTGTTCCGGCGCCGAAAGGACCGAGATGACCGAAAACACGCGCAGCGCCGTCATCGACCCCAAAATGCTGGAGCTCCTCGCCTGCCCGCTGACGCGCGGGCCGCTGACCTATGACAGCGAGAAGAACGAGCTCGTCTCGCCGCTGGCGCATCTCGCCTTTCCCGTGCGCGACGGCATCCCGATCATGCTGGCGTCGGAAGCGCGGCGAATCGGCGAGGAGGCCGGCAAGCCGGAAAAGCCCAGGCGCCGGACACGCTGAGCTAGTCTAGGCTACAGGTTGCGCACCACCGGCGCGGCCTTCTGGCCGAGCACGCGCCAGGTTCCGGCAAGCCCGAAACCGACGGTCAGCGCCAGCGCTATCGCCACCGTCGAGACGGCGACCTCCGGCAGGAAGCGGGAGGGCAGCTTCATGATTTCCGTCACGACGTACCAGCCCGACAGCCCGCCTGCCAGAAGCGCGAAGACTGCGGTCGCGGCGCCGATCAGCGCATATTCGAGCGCGAAGGCGGCGATCAGCGTGCGCCTTGTGGCGCCGAGCGTCTTCAGCACCACCGCATCGTGGACGCGCGCCCGGTTGCCGGCGGCAAGCGCGCCGGCCAGCACCAGCACCGAGGCCAGCAGCGCGAGGCCGGCGGCGGCACGAATGGCCGTCGCGAGTTGGCCGACGAGGCGGTTGACGACCTCGAGCGCGTCCTTGACGCGGATGGTCGTCACGGCCGGGAATCGATGCGTGACCGCGTTCAGTATGCGCGCCTCGTCGGCCGGCGTCGCGCCGGACATGGTCAGCGTGGCGATCCACGCGTGCGGCGCGCCGGCGAGCGTATTGGGCGAGAAGATGAAGACGAAATTGATGCCGAGCGTCTCCCACTCGACCTTGCGCAAATTGGCGACCCTCGCGGTAATGTTGCGGCCGAGCACGTTGACGGTCAGCGTATCGCCTACCTTGACGCCAAGCGCATGCGCCTCGTCCTCGGAGAAGGAGACCAGCGGCGGGCCGGAATAGTCCTTCGGCCACCAGCTTCCTTCGGTGATGGTGGCATTCCTGGGCTTGTCCTCGGCATAGGTCAGGCCGCGGTCGCCCTTGAGCACCCAGGCACCTTCCGGCGACGCCTTGATATCCTCGGAAGGCACGCCGTTCAGCGCCATGACGCGGCCGCGCAGCATCGGCACGCGCTCCACCTTCGCCTGCGGCGCCTCCTTCGCCATCAGGCGGGTGAAATCGTCGACCTCGTTGCCCTGAATGTCGACGAAGAAGAAGTTCGGCGCCTTTTCCGGCAGGCTGTCGGCGATCTGGTGCCTCAGATTGCCGTCGATGAGCGCGAGCGTGGCAAGCAGCGTCAGGCCGAGGCCGAGCGAGAGCACGACGGAATTCGTCAGCGCGCCCGGCCGATGGATGTTGCCGATGGCGAGCCGGAGCGCGGTCGAGCGCACGCGCGGGCTCCGGCGCGCCAGGAACTGCACGAGCCAGCCGACGCATCTCAAGACGACGAAGGCAAAGGCGGCCGCGCCGACGAAGACCAGCGCGATATGGCGGTCGCTGGCGTACCAGACCGAGAGCAGCGCCAGGATAATCACGATCCCGGCCGTCGCCGCGAGATAGGGGCGCCGCGGCCATCCGCTCGCCTCGAAACCCATTTCGCGGAAAAGCGCGGTCGCCGGCACGTCGCGGGCGCGGCCGAGCGGCAGCAGCGCGAAAGCGAGCGTCACCAGGATGCCGAAGACCGCCGCCATGGCGAGCGCGCCGGGATAGACGCCGCCTTCCGCCGGTACGGGAATGACGGAAGCGAGCGCCCAGCCGGCGATAAAGGGCAGGGCGGCGGCGATCGCCAGCCCCGCGACGATGCCGAGCAGCGCGATCAGGCCGATCTGCACGAGATAGACGGCAAAGACGAAGCCGCCGGAGGCGCCGAGGCTTTTGAAGGTGGCGATGACGCCGCGCTTTCCGTCGAGATAGGCGCGCACGGCATTGGCGACGCCGACGCCGCCGACGATCAGCGCGGTGAGGCCGACAAGCGTCAGGAATTGCGTGAAGCGCTCGATATTGGAGGCGAGCGCCGGCGCGGCGTTCATGCGGGTGCGGATGCTCCAGCCGGCCTCGGGGAACTTTTCGCCGGCCCGATCGGCGATTTTCCTGACCGCGGCATCGCCGGTCCCGGCGGGAAGCTTCACCTTGTAGACATGTTTCACGAGGCTGCCCGGCTGGACCAGCCCCGACGCGTCGAGCGCATCGAGCGAGATCAGGAGCCGCGGCGCGAAGGCGAAGCCGTCGGAAACCGCGTCCGGCTCATCCACGAGCCTGGCGCGCAGCTCTATCGTCGCCTTGCCGAGATGGATGCGGTCGCCGGGCTTCAGATGCAGCCGGGCGAACAATATGTCCGGCGCCGCGCCGCCATAGGCGCCGTTCTTCTCGCCGAAGAGCGCCTCATGCGAAAGGGCAGGCTGCGTCGCGAGTGCGCCGTAAAGCGGATAGGCGCCGTCGACGGCCTTGACCTCCACCAGCGCCTGGTCGGATCCGTCCGGCAGGCGGGCCATGGAGCGCATGCTGGCGCTTTCGGCGACTGTACCAAGGCCAGCGAAATAGGCGCGCTCGGCGGCGTCGGCGCCGCGCTGGTTGAGTTCGTAGCGGAGATCGCCGCCAAGCAGGATGCGGCCCTGACCGGACACGCTGGCGCTGATCGCCTCGGCCACGGAATTGACGCCGCCGATCGCCGCCACGCCGAGCGCGATGCAGGTCAGGAAGACGGCGAAGCCGGAAAGCCCGCCGCGCATCTCGCGCAGCGAGAAGCGGAAGGCGAGCGCGAGTATTTTTCGCCGGCGCATCAGGGATGAACGCCAGGAATCCATTGGGAGAGCGCTCCATGTCGCCCCCCTCTGTCCTGCCGGACATCTCCCCCGCAAGGGGGAAGATCAACCCTGCCGCCCGTCCCCGTACGACTCTTCCACGTCGGGTCTAAGGCGACGGCGCTTGTGAAAGCCGATCTCCCCCCTTGCGGGGGAGATGTCCGGCAGGACAGAGGGGGGCGTGAAGAAATGCGAAATTCCGCCATGTCGCTCTTCCTCACGCCGTCCGCGCCAGCGCCGGCGCGGCTTCGATCCTGCCCGAGCGCATGGCGATCTGGCGGCGGCAGCGGCCGGCAAGCGTCGCATCATGCGTCACCAGCACCAGCGTCATGCCGCGCGTTTCGGCGGTGGTAAATAGAAGGTCGGCGATCTGCCGGCCCGTCGCCTGGTCGAGATTGCCGGTCGGCTCGTCGGCGATCAGGATCGGCGGCTCGGGCGCGAGCGCCCGGGCAATCGCCACGCGCTGCTGTTCGCCGCCCGAGAACTCGCCGGGATAGTGCGTCATGCGGTCGCCGAGCCCGACGGCGACCAGCTCCCGCTCGGCGATCAAAAAGGGGTCGTTGCGGCCGGCAAGCTCCAGCGGCACGGCGACATTTTCCAGCGCCGTCATGTTGGGGATCAGGTGGAAGGACTGGAAGACGATGCCGACATTGCGGCCGCGGAAGGCCGCGATACGGTCCTCGTTCTTGCCGTTCAGCGTCTCGCCGGCGATGGCCACCGTGCCGCTGTCGACGCGCTCGAGACCGGCGATCACCATCAGGAGTGTCGATTTGCCGGAGCCCGACGGCCCAACGATGCCGGCCGTCTCGCCGCGCGCCACCGAAAGCGTCACGCCTTTCAGCACATGGACCCGGGAGGCGCCTTCGCCGAGCGTCAGCGACACGTTTTTCAGCTCGATGACGGCGTCCGTCGCTGGCATGGCTTCAGTCACGGGCGATCGGTCCTATATTGGAGGGGCAAATGCCTGACGATTTCAAGCATATGGGTTCTGCATGACGGCTTTCAAAAATCTTTTCGGGGCTTTGCTTGTCGCCATTATGGCGTCGCTCGCCGCCATTCCGGCCATGGCCGACGGCGTCAGCATCGTCGGCTTCGGCGACAGCCTGATGGCCGGGTACCGGCTCGGGCCGGGAGAATCCTTCGCCGACAAGCTGCAGGCGGCGCTCAAGAAGGACGGCTATGACGTGACCGTCGCCAATGCCGGCGTCTCGGGCGATACGACCAGCGACGGGCTGGCGCGGCTCGACTGGTCGGTGCCCGACGGCACCGACATGGTCATCCTCGAGCTTGGCGCCAACGACATGCTGCGCGGAGTCGATCCGGCGCTGACCCGCAAGAACCTGGAAACGATGATCGAGCGGCTGCAAAAGCGCGGCATCAAGATAGTCCTCTTCGGCATGAAGGCCGCGCCCAATCTCGGAAAGGACTACCAGAAGGCGTTCGACGCCATCTATCCGGAGCTGGCCGCGAAATATTCGCTGCCGCTCTACCCGTTCTTCCTCGACGGGGTGTCGGGCCATCGCGATCTGCAGCTCGACGACGGCATGCACCCAAATGCCGAGGGCGTGGACCGCATGGTTTCCGGCGCGCTCCCCATCGTCGAAAAGGCGCTCGGCAAACCGCAGAAGGCCTCGTGAGCCGCTGCGGCGATCTCGCGCGGGCGGCGAGGCCGAAACGAATCCCGCGCGCCCGCGTTGTCCACCACGCCGCACAAACGACTTGCCCCGCCCCGCGATCGGTGATTCGCTGCCGTGGGGTAAGCGATTCGAGGAGGGCCGATCACATGCCGCGTCTCTTTACAGCCCTCGAAATTCCGCGTGACGCCGCCCTTTCCCTGTCGCTGCTGCGCGGCGGCCTGCCCGGCGCGCGCTGGGTAGACGTCGAGAACTACCATCTCACGCTGCGCTTCATCGGCGATGTCGAAGGCCATGTCGCGGACGAGATCGCCAACGCGCTCGACCGGGTGCGCCGCCGCTCCTTCCAGCTCACCCTTTCCGGCGTCGGCGCCTTCGGGTCGAAGAAGCCGCACGCGCTTTGGGCCGGCGTCATGGCCTCGCCCGACCTCAATGCGCTGCAAGCCGAGATCGAGCGCATCTGCCAGCGGCTCGGCCTTCCGGCCGACGCCCGCAAGTTCATGCCGCACGTCACCATCGCACGGCTGCGCAACGTGAACCCGGCGGAGGTCGCCGCCTATCTCTCCGCCCGCGGCAATTTCCGCGCCTCGCCCTTCCGCGTTTCGCGCTTCGTCCTGATGTCGTCGAAGGATTCGGTCGGCGGCGGACCCTATGTCGTCGAGGAAGCCTGGCCGCTGACCGCGAGCGAAGCACGGTCCTACCCGGCCCCAGCCGCCGACGTGTCGCGCATCGGGCGTTAGGAAAGGCCGGTCTCCAAACGCTGTTCATCTCCCGACACCGCGCTATGTTTGGCGCAGCAAAGGAAGGGAGACGCCGATGGCACGCGAAAAGCTCGAACGCGCCGCGATCGAGGAGGCGCTGAAGGAACTCACCGGCTGGGTGCTCGACGCCGGCGGCAAGTCGATGTCGCGCAAATTCGAATTCCGGAATTTCTCCGAGGCTTTCGCGTTCATGACGCGCTCGGCGCTCGCCGCCGAGAAGCTCAACCATCATCCCGACTGGTCGAATGTCTACAAGACCGTGAATGTCACGCTGTCGACGCACGATGCAGGCGGCCTTACCGAAATGGATCTCGATCTGGCCCGGCGCATGAACGGGTTTGCGGGAGGGTAGCCTTGCAGCGCGATCCGGCAGACGCCACATTCGGCGCATGGACAAGGCCCGCATAGACGAGATTCTCAAGCCGGTGGATCGCGACAGAACGCGCGAACGTGAGGAGCGCGTGCGCGCCCGGTTCTGGCGCACGGTAAAGCGCGCGGCGCGCCAAGTGCCTTTCATGGAAGACGTGGTCGCCGCCTATTATTGCGCGCTCGACACGCGGACGCCGACGCGCGTGCGCGGCGTGCTTCTGGCGGCGCTCGCCTATTTCGTGCTGCCGACCGACTTCATCCCCGACTTCATCTTCGGCCTCGGCTTCACCGACGACGTCGCCGTGCTGACGGCGGCGATCACGGCGCTGCGCTCGCATATCACGCCGGCGCACCGCGCCGCGGCGCGCGAAGCGCTGGCGGAAGAGCTCTGATCTCTTTCGCCGGTCGGCTGCGGCCTGCGCCGTCCCTCGATTCCGGGGTCAAACTCTCGCCTTCTTCGTGTTTTTCAACCGACGGGTCAGGGCGAGCCGCGCGCATGCCCCATGCGTGCGGCAAAGCGGCGGGGTTGCCGGGCGCGACACGGCGATGGGCAAGGTTCACACTTTGGTAACCCAAATTTAATCAAAGTGAACGCATCGGGCGCCGCCGAGAGGCAGGAGCCCGAGCGGCGTTACACATGACAAGGGAACAGCCAATAATGCATCGCGCACGAATCCTAACCTTTTCATGTCTCATCGCGCTGGCTTTTGTTGCGCCTGCCATGGCGCAGTCGGCGACCAAGATCGGTCAGCACAATGCATGGGGCACCTATTCCTATCAGTCGAAGGGCGGCAAGGTCTGCTATGTCCTGACGATCCCGACGGACAAGGAGCCGAAGGACCTCGACCACGGCGACATCTTCTTCTTCGTCAGCCAGCGGCCGGGCCAGAACGTCAGCTACGAGCCGCAATTCATCGCCGGCTACGATCTCCAGGACAAATCCAAGGTGCAGGTGACGGTCGGCGACAAGAGCTTTTCCATGTTCACCCGCGGAAAATCCGCCTGGCTGGAAAATGCGGCCGAGGAGCCGCAACTCATCGCCGCCATGAAGGCCGGCAGCGACATGACCGTGGCGGCGAAATCCGGCCGCGGCAACGATACGAAGTATACGTTCTCGCTGAAAGGCGTTACCGCGGCGCTGGAGTCGATCGCCAGCTGTAAATAACAGGCCGCCGCCCGGCGGGAGGCTCTGGCCTTCCGTCTTGCGGTGGAGCGTGACGCTTACCATCTGAAATGCTATCAGCGCGCCGAGCCCTGTTTGGCGCGTTCTTTCGTTTATGTGAACCGATGACCGTTTCGCTCGACCTCGCCGACCATGCCGCCCGCGACGCCCTTGCAAGGCAGGCGCGCGCGCGCCAGGCGGAGAAGCAATCGCTGATCGGCCTGTCGCGCGCCGAAATGGCCGAGACGCTCCTCGCCGCCGGCGTGCCGGAGCGGCAGGTCAAGATGCGCGTCCAGCAGCTCTGGCACTGGCTCTATGTGCGCGGCGTCTCCGATTTCGCCGACATGCTCAACATCTCCAGGGAATTGCGGACGACGCTTGCCGAGCGCTTCACGATCGCGCGGCCGGAAATCGTCGAGGAGCAGATTTCCACCGACGGCACCCGCAAATGGCTGTTCCGCTTTCCGGCTCGCGGGGCGGGCAGGCCGGTCGAGATCGAGACCGTCTATATTCCGGAGGAGGGGCGGGGCACGCTCTGCATCTCCTCGCAGGTGGGCTGCACGCTCACCTGTTCCTTCTGCCACACCGGCACGCAGAAGCTCGTGCGCAACTTGACGGCGGAAGAGATACTGGCGCAGCTCCTGACCGCGCGCGACAGGGTCGGCGATTTCCCCGACCGCGACACGCCGGCCGGCGCCATCGTGCCCGCCGAGGGCCGCAAGGTCTCCAACATCGTCATGATGGGGATGGGGGAACCGCTCTATAATTTCGAGGAAGTGAAGAAGGCGCTGCTGGTTGCAGCCGACGGCGACGGGCTGTCGCTTTCGAAGCGGCGCATCACGCTCTCCACGGCCGGCGTCGGTCCGGGCATCGCCCGCCCGTGGGAAGAGAACGGCGTCATGCTGGCGATCTCGCTGCAGGCGGTGCGCGACGATCTGCGCGACCTCTTGGTGCCGATCAACAAGAAATATCCGCTGAAGGAGTTGCTCGAGGCCTGCCGCGCCTATCCCGGCCTGTCGAACGCTCGCCGCATCACCTTCGAATACGTCATGCTGAAGGACGTCAACGACAGCCTGGCGGATGCGAAGGAACTGGTGCGGCTGCTGAGGGGCATACCGGCGAAGATCAACCTCATCCCGTTCAATCCCTGGCCGGGCTCCAACTACCAGTGCTCCGACTGGGAGACCATCGAGAAGTTCGCCGACACCATCAATGCGGCCGGCTACGCTTCGCCGATCCGCACGCCGCGCGGCCGCGACATCCTGGCTGCCTGCGGCCAGCTCAAATCGGAATCGGAACGCCTGAAGAAGACCGAGCGGCTGGCACTTGAAGCCATGATGATCGCCGGGCACGGCGAAGCCTGAGACTGGTAGAGGGCGCTCCGCCCGCGGCGAAATGTGGAAATACGTGCCGGCTCTTTCAGGACAAATGCTTGATTTCCTGACTCGGGAAAATTTTCTTGGCCGCTTCTATCCACGCCCTTCTCGCTTGAGCGACAATCCCTCTCGGCAGCTTGCTGGCGGGAACGGGTATGCGCAACCGGCTATCCAGGCAAGTGTGGCGCCGGAGAGAACCCCGAGCGGTGGGCGGGCATCTCCGGCCCGGACCGGATCCCGTGTGCTCGCGTCCTTTATGGTGAGCTTGT
>JBQCFH010000373.1:0-2504 GCA_051959385.1 Rhizobiaceae bacterium
AGCACCTGCGCAACGGTCTCAACGTCCACAAGGGCCGGATTACCAACGCCGCCGTCGCCGAGGCGCTCGGCTATGAGGCCGCCGAGCCGAAAAAGGCGCTCGCCGCCTAGCACTTTTTTTCAGGGGACGAGCGCCCCCGTCGCGAGACCGCTCGCGACGGGCGAATTCATTGCGCCAGCATGCCTCACCCGAAAGTACTCCGAGTCTGCGAAATGCGTGAACTGTGGCATTTGCGCTACAACCATGGCGCGATCATGATGCTATAGGCCGCTGAGGAAAATTGGGGACGGGGGCGATGATTACATATTTCAGGTCGATATTGCTCGGCGCCGCGAGCGCGGTTTTGATGTCCTCAGCGGGCTACGCCGCCGATGTTATCCAGCAGGCTCCGGTTCCAGCGGCAGGCTTCAATTGGTCCGGCTTCTATGTCGGTGTGGGCGGCGGCTTCGGCGCGGTCGGTTACAATGTCGTCCCGATCTTCGGCGAGTTCGGTGGTGGCGGCGTCTTCGGCGAAGTGACCGCCGGATATGATTATATGTTTACCGAGCGGCTCCTGCTCGGCGGGTTCATTGATGCGCACCTCGGCAGCATCGGACCGGAGATAAAGGGCCTCGCCGGTCCGGGGACTGTGAAGATCACCAATCAATATGGCTTCGATGCGGGAGCGCGGCTCGGCTATTTGCTCAACGGCAGCACTCTTGGCTACCTGTTGGGCGGATACACCTGGCAGCAGCTTAAATTCAGCGGCACCGGGGTACCTAGCGACCATGAAAATCTGGATGGTTATGTGCTCGGCGTCGGTATGGAGACGGCTATCGGCCACAATTGGACGATCAAGACCGAGTATCGCTATTCGCATTACAGCGGCAATATAGGCGGGGAAGAGATCGAGCCTGTCACGCATACGTTCCATATAGCGGCGAACTATCGCTTCGGCGCCAACGGGAGCGGTCCCGCAATCCCCTCTCCGGCTTATGACTGGTCCGGCTTCTATCTCGGCGCATCCGTCGGCGCCGGCGAAGCCGTGAACCATGCATCGATCCTGGGGCTCATCGACTTCAACGGCATAAGCGGCGATGGCATATTCGGTGAACTCAACGCCGGATACGATCATGATTTCGGCGGCTTCGTCGCCGGTCTGATGGTTGACGGCAACGTTTCCGGCATCCGCGCGGATCTTGGCCCCTCAAGTCTCAAATCCGACTACGGCTTCGATGTTCTGGCCCGCCTCGGCATGAAAGTGAACCCCTCGACGCTCGCTTATGTGCTCGGCGGCTACAGTTGGGGCCACTTCAAGGCGCCGAGCATTCTGGGTCCTGGAACCCAAGATTGGAGCAGCAGCGGCTTTTCGGTCGGCGGCGGCCTTGAAACAGCGGTTTCGACGCACACCACGTTGGGCATCGAATATCGCTATGCCAAGTTCGCGGACGAGGACTTCAATACGGGCGGGCTCTTCAAAATCGAGCCGTCGTCTCACACCGTCCGCGTCGGCCTCAAGTACAAGTTCAACTGACCGCCGCAACTTTCGGACTGCCAAGAAAATCGGCCCGCCGCATCCCTGCCGGCGGGCTTTTCTTTTACGGGCACGGAAACTGACTTTTTCCAACAAAAAAGCGGGGCGATAACCCCGCTTCCTCGCAGGCCTGAAACGTGCCGCCGGTCCATCCGCGGTCGGCCTGTCTCTGGCGCTTTCTGCCTGCTCCCGCATCACGACAGCGATGCGACAGTTGAGAATCAGAGTGCCGCAGCTTGGTTAATGAATAGTTAACGCCGCCGGGACGCAGGGTCAGGCAGCGTCGATCCGGCACTGGTAGCAATTGTTCCTCGCGGAGCGGACATGGACATAGGCGACATCGCCCCGGGCAAGCAGCGCCTCGGCCCTGTCCGCGATTTCAGCCGTCGGCACCACCGCGCCCGTGCCATAGACGATGCGGTCGTCCGCTCCATAGCCGCGCACGATGTAATCCGGGCCGGCGAGCATTTCCGCCAGTCCCGCGCCGGGCTTGGCCCGCTCGCATTCCTGCGCGTGCAGGAAGATCGGTCCGGTCTTCGCGTAGGGCTGCAGTTCCGGGAACGGTCTGTAGGCCAGGACGAGATAGGGCTCGCCCGCCTTGACATTCCTCATGCAATGGCGGCACGGCACACCGTCTCCATCGGAGACCTTGCATTCGGGCGTCCGTCCGTAGGCGTCGGGACCGCCGCGCTGAGCGCGCGTACGGCTTCGGTAGGCAGAGCTTCAAACAGAATAGACATGGTGACCTCCGGCAATGACGGAGATCACGTATTCCGCGTCGACCGACGCAGCGACCCGTTTCCTGCCAAGCTTTCGACCACGCGCCTATTCCATGAGCGCGTCGAGCCCGCGCACCAGCCCCTTGATCTTCACGACCTCGCGCACGGCGAGCAGCGTGCCGGCGACATAGGGCGCGGCCGAGGAACCGGCGTCGTGGCGGATCGTCAGCCGCTCGTCGGGAAGGCCGAACTGTGCCTCGCAGGAAAGGATG